>NZ_JBHJQP010000250.1:0-8667 GCF_042262625.1 Streptomyces sp. NPDC056347
GACGCCACACGGCGTCCCGGGCCCCTCCACGTACGTACGCCCGGGCGGACAGGCCCTACGCGCCCTGGTGCGCCAGCAGCGCCAGCGCGCCCACCAGCACCACCAGCAGGGCCACCAGCATCGCCGGATTCAGCCCGGCGAACATGCCCTGCCCCTGCTCCTGCTGAAGCCGCTCACGGCTCGCCCGGCACACGGGGCAACGGCCCTCGCTGACGGGTGCCGCGCAGTTCGCGCACACCAGTCGGTCGTAGGTCATGCGCTTTCCTCCTCCCGCGCGGCGGAGCCGCAACGCGTTCACGCTCCGCACAACGCTCATGGAAACGCAACCGTTCCCCCTACCACTGTGCCAGCTCGCGCGGATTTCGGCGCGGCCCGCCGGAGATCGCCCGTTCCGTCATATTTATACCCCGCGTCCGGCCGGTACCGTTCCGACACAAAACGCCCATCGCCGGACGCGCGCCTGCACGCCTCAGCCCGGTTCGCGTATGGTCACGCACACCTACTCCCGGCCGACCGTGGTGCATCCGTGATCCGATTCGACAACGTCTCCAAGACCTACCCGAAGCAGAGCCGACCCGCTCTACGGGATGTGTCCCTCGATATCGAGAAGGGCGAGTTCGTCTTCCTGGTGGGCTCCTCCGGCTCCGGCAAGTCCACCTTCATGCGACTCATCCTCCGTGAGGAACGCGCCAGTCAGGGCGCGGTCCACGTCCTGGGCAAGGACCTCTCCCGCCTGTCCAACTGGAAGGTGCCGCACATGCGCCGCCAGCTGGGCACGGTGTTCCAGGACTTCAGACTTCTGCCCAACAAGACCGTCGCGGAGAACGTGGCGTTCGCACAGGAGGTCATCGGCAAGCCGCGCGGCGAGATCCGCAAGGCGGTGCCCCAGGTCCTCGACCTGGTCGGCCTCGGCGGCAAGGAGGACCGGAGGCCCGGCGAGCTCTCCGGTGGTGAGCAGCAGCGCGTGGCGATCGCGCGGGCCTTCGTCAACCGCCCCATGCTGCTGATCGCGGACGAGCCGACCGGCAACCTCGACCCGCAGACCTCCGTCGGCATCATGAAGCTGCTGGACCGGATCAACCGGACCGGCACCACCGTGATCATGGCGACCCACGACCAGAACATCGTCGACCAGATGCGCAAGCGCGTCATCGAGCTGGAGAAGGGCCGTCTCGTACGCGACCAGGCGCGCGGCGTCTACGGCTACCAGCACTGAGCACCGAGCACTGAAAGGACGCCATGCGCGCCCAGTTCGTCCTGTCGGAGATCGGCGTCGGCCTCCGTCGCAACCTCACGATGACATTCGCCGTCGTCGTCTCCGTCGCCCTCTCGCTCGCCCTGTTCGGCGGCGCGCTGCTCATGCGCGAGCAGGTCAGCACGATGAAGGACTACTGGTACGACAAGGTCAACGTCTCGATCTTCCTCTGCAGCAAGAGTGATGTGACCTCGACGCCCAAGTGCGCCAAGGGGGCCGTCACCACCGAGCAGAAGAAGCAGATCAAGAGTGACCTCGACAAGATGGACGATCTGGTCGAGAAGGTCACCTACGAGTCGGCCGACGAGGCGTACAAGCGTTACCAGGACCAGTTCGGCGACTCGCCCATGGCGAGCAACATCACGCCGGACCAGATGCAGGAGTCGTACCGGGTCAAGCTCCACGACCCGAAGAAGTACAAGGTCGTCGCCACCGCCTTCGCGGGCCGTGACGGGGTGCAGTCCGTGCAGGACCAGAGAAGCATCCTGGACAACCTCTTCGGACTGATGAACGGTATGAACGTGGCCGCCCTCTTCGTGATGGCGCTGATGCTGGTCATCGCGTTGATGCTGATCGTGAACACCGTCCGGGTGTCCGCGTTCAGCCGACGGCGCGAGACCGGGATCATGCGGCTCGTGGGGGCCTCCGGCTTCTACATCCAGATGCCGTTCATCATGGAGGCCGCGTTCGCCGGCCTCATCGGCGGCGTGCTGGCCTGCGTGATGCTGCTGGCCGGCCGGTACTTCCTGATCGACGGCGGCCTCGCGCTCCAGAGCAAGCTGACCCTGATCGACTTCATCGGCTGGGACGCGGTCTTCACCAAGCTGCCCCTGGTCCTGGTGATCGGCCTGCTGATGCCCGCCGTTGCCGCGCTGTTCGCGCTCCGCAAGTACCTCAAGGTGTGACATGCGCCCCCTGGGGCGCGCGGCCAACCGGCCGTGCGCCCAGGGGGCGTTGTCCTAGACTCGGCGCCATGTCGGGCCCCACGCAGTGTTTCGGGCCCCGCGGCGTGCGCCGCGGGGCTGCCCTGACATTGGTCTTCGCGGGCGTGCTGACCGCCGGGGCCGCCGCCGGCGCCCTGCCCCGCGACGATCACGGGCCCGCGCCGCTCACGACCCGTTCCGTCGCCTCCGCCGTCAACAGCGACGAGGTCACCGCGGCCGCGGCGCGCGCCGTCGCCGACGGCAAGTCCGGCAAGGAGGCGGCCGAGAAGGTCGTCAGCCGCAGCGGGGACCGCTGGGGCGCGGTGTACGACGACCGGCAGTACGCGGAGTTCCAGCAGGCGCTGGACGGCGCGTACACCGGCGTCGGGATCTCCGCGCGGCGCGCCGCGAACGGGCGGGTCGAGGTGGCCCGGGTGCAGCCCGGAAGTCCCGCGGAGCGGGCGGGCATCGAGCCGGGCGACCTGCTCCGCACCGTCGACGGCCGCCGGGTCGACCGCCGCCCCGTCGCCGAGGTCGTCGCCCTGCTGCGCGGCGACCGCACGGAGGCCGCCGAGGGCAGCACGGTGGTCCTCGGCATCGAGCGGGGAGCCGTCGCGCGGACCGCGACGCTGCGCCGGGCCAGGCTCGCCACCGAGGCCGTGACCATACGGCGGATCGGCGCCGACCGCCCCGGGCCCGACGCCGTGCTGATCGAGGTCGAATCCTTCACCAAGGGCTCGGGCGGCAAGGTCCGCGACGCGGTCCGGTCGGCCCCCACCGACGCCGGGGTCCTCCTCGACCTCCGGGGCAACTCGGGCGGACTGGTCACCGAGGCCGTCACCGCGGCCTCCGCCTTCCTGGACGGCGGCCTGGTCGCCACGTACGACGTGCACGGCGAGCAGCGCGCCCTCTACGCCCAGCCCGGCGGCGACACCAGCCGCCCGCTCGTCGTCCTGGTCGACGGCGGCACGATGAGCGCCGCCGAGCTGCTCACCGGCGCGCTCCAGGACCGCGGCCGTGCCGTCACCGTCGGCTCGCGCACCTTCGGCAAGGGATCGGTCCAGATGCCCAGCGAGCTCCCCGGCGGCGGGGTGGCCGAGCTGACCGTGGGCCACTACCGCACCCCGGCGGGGCGCGGCGTCGACGGGCGGGGCATCACCCCGGACCTCGCGGTCGGCTCCCGCGCCGAGCAGCGGGCCGAGACAGTATTGAGTGGCCTCGGGACCGGTCCGTAGTGCGAAAATGGCCGCACTATGGCTAAGGAAAAAGACACCGGGCGCAAGATGATCGCGCAGAACAAGAAGGCGCGGCACGATTACCACATCCTCGACACCTACGAGTGCGGTCTCGTCCTCATGGGTACCGAGGTGAAGTCGCTGCGGCTGGGCCGGGCCTCCCTGGTGGACGGCTTCGTCCAGATCGACGGCGGCGAGGCGTGGCTGCACAACATCCACGTGCCCGAGTACGTGCAGGGGACCTGGACCAACCACTCGGCGAAGCGGAAGCGCAAGCTGCTGATGCACCGGGCGGAGATCGACAAGCTGGAGTCGAAGTCCGGCGAGACGGGCCACACGATCGTGCCGCTCGCGCTGTACTTCAAGGACGGCCGGGTCAAGGTCGAGATCGCGCTCGCCAAGGGCAAGAAGGAGTTCGACAAGCGGCAGACCCTGCGCGAGAAGCAGGACCTCCGCGAGACCAACCGCGCGATCTCCGCCGCCCGCAGGCGTCAGCGGAGCGCCTGAGCCCCCCGGCCCGGCAGGGTCCGCAGGGCGTCGCGGGGAATAGGCTGGCATCGTCGCACGTTGGTCACGTACGATGGCAACGCACTCCACAGCGGGTGCACGCATTTGAAAAAACAACATGGGGATGATCGGTTTCGACAGCGGATGTCGAAGCAGGGGAAGCGTGTCGAGGAAGCGGCAATGATCTCGTAAACCATATGTCGCAACCAATAATCGCCAACACCAAGCGCGATTCCTTCGCCCTCGCTGCCTAAGTAGCGACTTGCGAAGTGTCAGCCCGGGGGTGATCCCGACCCGGATCCTGGCATCATCAAGGGATCTAAACTTCTAGACCCGGTCACGGGGCCTGGAAGGAAATCAAACAGTGACTGAGCCCGTCGGAGACTTGTCCGCGTGATCTCCGGGGCCGAGAAAATCGCAGCGGACTGCACACGGAGAAGCCCTGGTTCCGCACCGTTGGACGCGGGTTCGATTCCCGCCATCTCCACAATTCCCATGTGAGCCTCCGCCCCGCGAGATTATTCGCGGGGCGGAGGTTTTTTCATGCCGCGACCGGTGGCCGCCCGCCGGGTTTCACGGAGCGATCAGGTCCTTCACGGCGGACGGGCCGCCGAATTCAGAGGCGAGCGCGTCCATGATGACCTCGTCGCAGACCTGCCCGAGCCAGTACCCGGCCCGGCGCAGCGTCCCGGCCTTCCGGAACCCCGCTTTCGCGTAGGCATTGATTCCCGCGGCATTGGGGGCGAGGACCTTGAGCCACACCATGCGCAGATTCGTCACATGGAAGGCGTAGTCCAGCGTGAGCCGGGTTGCTTCGCTGCCCAGCCCGCGCCCACGTGCCTCGCGGGCAAGCATGATCACGAACTCGGCCGTCCGTACTCCGTGGTCCGGAAGCAGCGTGCTCACCCCGACCGGTGCCGGGCTGCCGCCCGCCAGGTCGTACACCGTGAACCGGATGTTCTCGCCGCGCATCTGGTGGGCCATTCCCTCGGTCCGCGCCTCCAGTGATTCCGGTCCCTGCCGCCCGTAACCGACCAGGAGCGAGGGCTCCTGTTCCCACCGCCAGTACGTCTCGACGAGATCGGACCGGTAGGGGCCGAGGGCGCAGGTGCCGGTGCCGAGCCAGAGGGCTGGGTCAGAGCTGGTGATGAGGGTCTCCGATCGTGATGACGGGCGTGTACGCCCGAGTCGATTCGGGCTCCGCGGCTGTGGTCCGGGCCGGTGACGCACGCAAGATGCTGCCCCTGACCGTGATCCAGTCGGAGAACAAGTGAGCTCGACGGCCCGCACCCCGGCCGACGTCCTCGCCGCCTCCCGGAGAGCCGACAGCCTGTGCAAACGGCAGCGAACCCTGGACGTCGTCCGGAGCACGCTCGCCGACCGTGGGCACATCACCTTTACCACGGTTGCCCGCACGGCGAGGGTCTCAACCTGGCTCGTCCATGCCGAAGGGGTACGCGAGCACATCGAAGCCGCCATCCGCCAGCAGGAACACGAGCCGGTCGTCGCGTGGTCCGATGGCCGTCAGGCCAGCCCGGCGAGCCTGAAGTCCGACCTCATGATGGCTCGCGAAGAGATCACCTCTTTCCGCCAGGAGCGAGACCGCCTCCGCGAAGCCGTCCGGCAGCAGCTCGGCCGGCAACTCGACCAGGTCGGCAGCCGGCAATTGACGGACCGCGTCGCCGAACTCGCCAACGCCAACAGGAGACTCGAACGGGACGTGGGCCAGCTGCAGCCTCTCAGGAAACGGGTCGAGGAAGTGGAGAACGACCTCGGGGCCGCCCGCACCAGCCCGCGGAAGATGATCCGGGCAGAGAACTCCTGATGACGCCTCTGCCCCTGGCCTGTCTGTTAGCGGCCGATTTAGGCGCGGAATGCCTTCCGAAGGAGTTCGCTGAACTCGGCGGGGTGCGTGGTGAGGCCGGTGTGCCCGCCGGGGAAGTGCTGGAGTTCCGTGCCGAGGCGCTCGGCCAGGAAAGCGGCCGGACGGTAGGGCAGCTCGCCGCGTGAGTCCTGGCCGCAGGCGAGCACGAGCCGGTCCGACAGCGCCTCCAGCTGGTGGATGTCCGGGGCGTAGGACATGAAGCTGGGCACGATGCGCTCGACGAAGTACGGCAGGTCGGCCATCGTCTGCTCGGCCCGCGCCGCCGCTTGCGGCGGAAGCTTGATCTCGGTCTTCGGCCCGGTGGTGTCACCGTCCTTCTTCAGCCCTGCAGCGAACACGGCCATCGCCGGCATGAGCCCCTGGGTGCGGAACGTTGCCTGCACGCGGGCCATGAGCGCGCGGTGTTCGGCGGCGTCCGGCAGGACCTCCACTACAGGCGGCTCGTGGGCCACGACGCGTTGGACGCGTTCGGGGTGGGCGGTGAGCAGATGCAGGGCGGCGATCGCGCCCGAGCTGGCGCCGAACACCCGGGCGGGCTCACCGGGCGACAGCAGTTCCAGCATCCGGAACGCGTCATCGGCGTGCTCGGCCACTCGCTGCTCGGCCTCAGGGGCGTCCAGCGTGCTCCGGGAGATGCCGCGCGGGTCGTAGGTGGCGACGGTGTATTCGAAGGCCAGGTCGTCGGCGATGCCGTCGAAGGAGGCCGAGCCGCCCGTCCCTCCGGGGATCAGCAGCAGGAGTGGACCCTGGCCGCGCACTTCGTAGTGCAGGGTCGCGCCGTTCACGCGCAGGCTGCCGATGGTTGGGTCGGTCATGAGGAGTCTCCTTCTCGGGACGGGGGCCAGTGCTCCAGGAGGATGTGCAGGGCGTCGAGGGCGCGGACCCAGGACTGCTGCGACGAACGCTCGTGCGCGAACCCGCCCGCGGACTCCAAGGCGACGAACCCGTGGAATGTGCTGCGCAGCAACCGGACCACGTCGGTCGGATCGGGCTCGGCCAGTCCGTAGCCGCGCAGCATGCCGTAGGTCAGCTCGACCGCGCGCCGCGGTCCGGGCGCTTTCGCGGCGAGCTCAGGGTCGATCCGGATCGGGGTCTGCGTCGCCAGGTAGCGGCCCGGATGCTTGCGGGCGTACTCCCGCCAGGCGGTCGCAAACGCGACCAGCGCGTCCTTGCCCGCCCGCCCGGCGGTCGCCTCGGCGATTCGGATGGTCTTCTCGTCCGCCGCCAGCAGGGCGATCCGTCCGCGCAGATCCTCCAGACCCTGCACGTGGGTGTAGAGACTCGCGTCCTTCACACCCAGCCGCCGGGCCACCTGCGACATGGTCACCTGATCGAGCCCGACCTCAGCCGCCGGCTCGGCGCCCACGATCGTCACCCGCTCCGCCGTCAGCCCTGCCCGCACCATGCACCCTCCCAGTTTCCTAGGACCCCTAGATATAGCCTAGGGGTCCTAGGAACGGCAAGCGGGATATGCGTTCACGCAGGCACCGCTGCTGATGGCTCACTGTGCGCTCGCCGGCCTTCTCCAGCGGATGCGCTGCGGACGTGACTTATGTGCCTATCGCCTGAGCCGGGCCCCGACCTGCCAAGAGCCGTGGCAGGTCTGGATAATCGGCGGATGGATGGCATTCGACAACGGTGAACACCACACCGCCCAGCGGAACTTCACTGCGTCGGTGAAGCCCGCCGCCGAAGCCGATGACGCCTCGATGGCCGCGCATGTGATCAGGGCCATGGCGCATCAGGCAAACGATCTCGGCCATCCCGGAGACGCTCTCGACCTTGCGGCCGCTTCCGTCGATGGTCGACGGTACGCGGAGGCCGGTTCGCGTGAGCGCGCTCTGCTCGGTGTCGTCCACGCTCGTACCCTTGCCTCCACCGGTGCGAACCGGGCCGCCGCCCAGGCCCTGCTCCGGGCCGAGGACGACCTGGCTGCAGCGGGTCCCGGGGACGATGAGCCGAACCGAGTATTCTTCTTCCAGGAAGCATCCCTCGCCCATGAAACCGCGTTGGCCCTTCGGGACATGGGGGATCTGAGCGGTGCCGAGCAACACCTCCGCCGGTCTGTCCGTACGCGCAGGGCCGGCAAGTTCACCCGGACACATGCCGTGACCCTCGGCCACCTGGGCGGTATCCAGGCTCGTCGGCATCGCGTCGAGGAGGCGTGTGCGACGTGGTCCTAGTCCCTGGACGCCATGGATGGTGTCTGTTCCGCTCGTACCCGCCGGGCAGCCGCCGACATGAGGTCTGCGCTTTCTCCGCTGCTCGGGCGCGGCATCCGTTCCGTCACCACCGTGCACACGCGGGCCGTGGCCTGTCTGACTGCCACGGCCTGACGGCGAAAGGAAGCTGATGGCAGAGAAGTTCGAGGTCGAGGCCCTGGGGTACGTCGTCGGAGGGCGTGTCGAGCCGACCGACGACTACTGGGGCGGCACCCGCGCGGTCATCCGGCTGGACAGCCACTTCCCGGTGGAGGCGACGAAGGGGCTGGAGGAGTTCTCCCACCTCGACGTGGTCTTCCGCTTCCATCTGACCGACCCGGCCGATCTGCCGCTCCGGGCCCGTAGGCCCCGGGACAATCCCGAGTGGCCCGAGGTCGGCTTCGTGGGGCATCGCAACATGCGCCGCGTCAACCGGCTCGGTGTGTCGCGCTGCCGGCTCGTCGAGGTGGACGGGCTGGATCTTCATGTCGAGGGTCTCGACGCGGTGGACGGCACCCCGGTGATCGAGGTGAAGCCCTGGTTCGAGGAGATGGGGCCCCGGGGCGAGGTCCGGCAGCCCCGGTGGGTCACCGACATGCTCGGCGACTACTACGCCCCTGCCGGGGACTGACCGGGAGGGCCGCCGCCCCGCGGGACGTCC
>NZ_JBHJQP010000251.1:0-8587 GCF_042262625.1 Streptomyces sp. NPDC056347
GGCCGGGGCCCGGGGGGGGCGCTCCGCCCGGCCCGCGCGCGCATCACGGCCGGGGACTTGCGCGGCATTGGACAATGGAGGGTGGCCGTCGGGACGAACCGATGATTCAAGGAGGCACCACCACATGGCACAAGCCGAGCGGAACGGGCAGCAGCGGCTGCGCCCCGCGCCCCTGCTCTTCGAGCCGTCGGAGGCGGCCGCCGATCCCGAGCACTTCTTCGATCTGGAGTCGATGGACGATCCCCGGGAGCTGCTGTCCCGCTCCACCGAACTGGCCCTGGCGTTCCGCGCCGCGACCGACCGCGCGGTCGAGTTCCAGGCGATCGCGGCCGCCCAGCTGGCCGATCCGCGCCGGTTCGACCGGCTGACGACCGCGGACATCGCGGAGCGCGCGCAGTGGACCGAGGACTATGCCAAAAAGATGGTCGAGTTCGGCCGGACCCTGCTGAACGGCACCACTCCCTGACCGTCGCCGCAGCCCGGGAGGCGTGCGGCGACCCCCCGCACCCCGGCCGGTTCCGACTCCGGGTAACACCTCTGGCATATGCCCGAGCGCAAGATACTCCCCGCTCCCCCGGCCTGTCCCGGTTTCCGGCAACTCTCGGAACGCGCTCGATCACTCCCGGTAGACATGTCGGCATGACCGCATGGCTACCGGAACACACGCCCCTGCTCCCCGGCGACACCTCCCACCACCGCCCGCACCACCGCACCGAGTTCTTCACCGGCCTGCGGGACCGGTCGGCGCAGAGGGCGTCGGACCGGGCGGCGGACCAGACGGCACAGGTCACGGCGGCCGGTGCCGCCTGGCTCGCCGGTGCCACCGCGTATCCGCGCAGCACGCTGGCCCAGTGGGAGGCCCATCCCGCCTCGCCTGGGGTGCTGCCGTGCGGTTCGGCCTTCGACGTGGTGAACGTGCCGACCCTCTTCGGGCGGCGGATGCTGGAGCACCTGTGGTCCGACGGGCCCGGTTCGGGGCCGGTCGCCACGCACCGGGGGCGGATGCTGCTGTTCGCCTCCCCCGGCACCGCCCAGCGGCTGCCCTCGCTGCTCGACTGGGAGGAGTGGGGCGGCTGCACCGGCGCGGGGGACGGCGACGACCGGGTCCCGCCGCTGCTCTGCCACGGCACCGGGGACGCGGTGACCGTCCCGCCCCTGACCTGCTCCTCCACCACCCCCGGGCCCCGCTGGCTGGTCGCGCCGGACACCCGTACGCCGTGGCTGCCGGGTCCCGACGTACTGCTCTGGGCCTGTGTCCGGGTGGCCAGGTCGGCGCCCCCGTCGGCGGCCAGGGATTCGATTTTTCCTCCCGCCGATCCGGATGCTAATGTCTACGACGTCAGCAGGCGCCGCTAGCTCAGTTGGTTAGAGCAGCTGACTCTTAATCAGCGGGTCCGGGGTTCGAGTCCCTGGCGGCGCACAGACGGAAGAAGCCCCTCGCGGAAGCGGGGGGCTTCTTCGTTGTGCGGGTGTCCGTCGTCACCTCATGGTTTTCCGGTGGTGATGTGGATCGTCCAGGCACCGGACGCGGTCCGGTCGGCGACCTCGATCCGCGTATGCCCCTCGGGGAGGCTGTACGTCTCGCCGACGCGCAGCGGGGCGTCCGCGAGCGGTGCGTAGACCGAGCGGTCCCAGCAGGCGTCGGTGCGGGGGTGGGTGTCGATGACCTGGACGGGGCCGCCGCCGGACGGGGCGTCGTTGCGCACCCGGTAGAGCAGGACGCCCTCGGTGCAGGTGGCGGCGTCGTTGCCGGTGGAGCCGCGGGCCTCGATGGCGACCGCGGTGTTCTCGCCGGTCCTGATCACCGCGAGCCGGGTGCCGATGGAGGCGCCGGGGCCGGGCGTCGCGGCCATCGGCACCAGGGTGAGGTCCCGGTTGCTCTGTACGCAGGCCACCTGGCGGCGGTCCAGCCAGCCGAGCTTCCACTTGTGCCAGCCGAAGAGGTCCGGCGCGAGTCCGAACTGGCTGCCCATCACGTCCCAGTCGCCGACATAGGTGTCCCAGTCCCCCTTGCCGTCCGACGGCCGGTGGTAGAGGTCCGGCAGATCGAAGACGTGTCCGGTCTCGTGGGCCAGCACGTTGTGGTCCGGCGGGTGCTGTTCGAAGACGGTGACGACGCGGCGGATGTCGGTGCCGTCGGCGCGCAGCGGCCGGTCGAAGTTGACGACCTTGGTGGCGTCGGAGTCGACACCGGGGGCGTCCGGGTCGGCGACCAGATAGACGATGTCGTACCGGGAGAAGTCGACCTGCGGATCGGCCGCGGCCACGGCGTCCCGCAGGTAGCTGCTGCGCCGTTCGTCGTCCCAGTCCCGGTGTATTCCGTACTGGCCGGACGCCTTGGGCATCTCGATCCACTGCCGCATCGGGTGCGCGCGCAGCGTGAACTTTCCGTACGAGGCGCGCCGGAAGAAGTCGGTGGTGGCGGGGAAGTGGTCGGCGGCGAGCCGGGCGGGGGTCATGACGGGGCTGTGGTCCGGGAAGGAGAGGAAGACCATCACCGCGTCGAGCGGGTGATCGGGCCGGGGGTAGGCGGTGTTCCAGCCGTCGACGCCGAGCGAGTGGTGCGCCTCGGTACGGGGCAGGGCACAGGGGCCCGCTCCGGCGGTGGCGGCCACGGCGGGCCCGGCGACGAGGGAGGTGGCGGCGAGTGCCAGGAGGGAGGTCACGGCGGCACCCATCGCGCGCAGCCGGGGCCGCTCCACTCCCCCGGATCCGTGCGGACGCGGCACGACTACCTCCGGTGCCTCCTGGTACGAAATGCGGTCACCCCACCCACCCTGGGTCGGGCCCGGTCTTTCGGCCCGTTGGGATGCCCCAGTCGAGTCAGGGCCGGCCGCGTCCCCGACCGGGCCCCCGACCTTCACGGACAGTCACATTCGATCAACGGCGCTTCGTGGGGGAAGAGGAACGCTCGCAAGTGATCGATTACGGGCAATACGGAACCGTGCGTGAAGGGCGCGTGCGGGGCGTACGCGGGGCGTGCAAAGGTCGGACGCTGGAACGGCCGACACACCAACCTCTATGCTTCACCAGGCTTTCCCGCGCGGTTTCCGCCTTCGACCCAGGCGTCCCGCGCGGTGGGCCAGTCCGGCCACACCTGTTCAGGACAGAACTGCACGGCAGGAGCGAACGGTGAGCGGAACCTCCGAGGGGTCCGGGTCCGCGGCGGGCACATCCCGGTGTTCCGTGGGGCCGGCGGCCCGGGATCGTCACGTTCCGTGGCCGTCCGCCGGGGCCGGGGGCTCCGAGCCGGGCGGCTACCGGGCCGCCTTCCTGGCCGCCACGCTCCCGATGGCCGTCGTCGACCACGAGGGGCTGGTCGTCACCGCCAACGAGGCACTCGGCGACCTCCTCGGTCTGCCCGCGCCGGCGCTGGCCAGTCAGTCCGCCGCCGACCTCCTCGACCTCGCGGCGGACGGCCGCGCCTGGCGCGCGTACCGCGAGGTGCTGCACGGGCGGCGGGCGCGCTTCCGGCGCACGCACCGGCTCAGGCGCACCGACGGGCGCGCGCTGTGGGCCGAGGTCACCGTCGTGCCGATGCCCGAGTGCCAGGCGCGGGAGGGGCGCGAGGGGTGCGCGCGGCACGCGGGCGACGGCTCTTCGGGCGAGGCGGCGGGGCCGGGCCGGCTGCTGCTCTCCGTGTCGGACGTCAGCGACCGGCGCGAGCTCCAGAAGCGGCTGCGCCACCTCCAGATGCACGACCCGGTGACCCGGCTGCCCAACCGGACGCTGTTCTTCGAACGGCTCTCGGCCGCGCTGGAGGCCCCGGCGGGCGAGCGGGCGGGGCACAGCGGCGAGGGTCGCGGTGAACCGCGGGTCGGGCTCTGCTACTTGGACCTGGACGGATTCAAGGCCGTCAACGACACGATGGGCCACCGGACCGGCGACCGGCTGCTGACCGCCGTCGCCGCCCGGCTCACCGAGTGCGCCGCCCGGGTCGGCCCGCACCGCGGCGGGGCCCGTCTCGTGGCGCGGCTCGGCGGCGACGAGTTCGCGATCCTGGTCGAGGACTCGGCCGGCACGCAGCAGCTCACCGACCTGGCCCGGGCGGTACTGGCCGCCCTCCAGCGCCCCTTCGACCTGGCCGGACAGCGGATCTCGGTCTCCGCCTCGATCGGGGTCGTGGAACGGCCGGTGGCCGGCACGTCGGCCACCGGTCTGATGCAGGCCGCCGACACCACGCTGTACTGGGCGAAGGCGGACGGGAAGTCCCGCTGGACGGTCTTCGACCCGGAGCGCAACGCCCACCGGATGACCCGCCAGACGCTCGCCTCCACGCTGCGCCCGGCCGTGGAGCGCGGCGAGTTCACCATCGAGTACCAGCCGCTGGTCGGCATGGCCGACGGGGTGGTGCGCGGGGTGGAGGCGCTGGTCCGCTGGAACCACCCGCAGTTCGGGATGCTCTCGCCGAATCGGTTCGTCGCGATCGCCGAGGAGGACGGCTCGATCGTCCAGCTCGGCCGCTGGGTGCTCCGGTCCGCCTGCCGCCAGGCCCGGCGCTGGCAGCTGGAACACCCCGCCGATCCGCCGCTGTTCATCAGCGTCAACGTGGCCGTGCGCCAGGTCTGGGACTCCGACCTGGTCACCGACGTGGCGGAGATCCTCGCCGAGACCGGGCTCGACCCCTCGCTGCTCCAGCTGGAGCTGACCGAGTCCGCGGTGATGGGCTCGGCGGGCCGCCCGATCCAGGCGCTCCAGTCGCTCAGCGACATGGGGGTGCGGATCGCCATCGACGACTTCGGCACCGGCTACTCCAACCTGGCCTATCTGAGCCGGCTGCCGGTATCGGTGCTGAAGCTGGACGGGTCCTTCGTCCGCGGTTTCCGTTACGACGACGGCACGCACCCGAGCCCGGCCGACGAGACGATCGTCGAGGCGATGGTGCAGCTGGCCCACCGGCTGGGCCTGACCGTCACCGCGGAGTGCGTGGAGACGGCCGGGCAGGCGGAGCGGCTGCGCCGGATCGGCTGCGACACTGGGCAGGGCTGGCTGTACTCGCGCGCGGTGGCCCCGGAACGGATCGCCGAGCTGATCGGCACGGGTCCGTTACGGGGCTGAGCGGCGCGTTCCGGGAGGCGTCAGGCCGTGGGGAGCCCGTAGGCGTCCGCGATCAGTTCGTAGCTGCGCAGCCGGGCCTCGCCGCCGTGCGCGTTGGCGGTGATCATCAGCTCGTCGGCGCCGGTCCTCGCGGCCAGGTCGTTCAGGCCGGTGCGGACCTGGTCGGCGGTGCCGTGGACGATGTTGGTGAGCCAGCTGTCGACGAACTCCCGCTCCATCGGGCTGTAGTCGTACGCCTCGGCCTCCTCGGGCGTGGGGACCAGTCCGGGGCGGCCGGTGCGCAGCCGGACCATGGACAGGGCGCCGGAGAGCACCTGCCGGCGGGCCTCGCGCTCGTCGTCGGCGGCCAGGGCGGCGACGCCGATCAGGGCGTACGGGGCGTCGAGCACCGCGGAGGGCCGGAAGGAGTCCCGGTAAAGGTCGAGCGCCGGGATCGTGTTCTGGGCCGAGAAGTGGTGGGCGAAGGCGAAGGGCAGGCCCAGCGTCCCGGCCAGCCGGGCGCTGAAGCCGGAGGAGCCGAGCAGCCAGACCGGCGGCCGGCCCGAGGACTGGACGCCACCGTCGGTCGTGGCCTGGACCGGGCCGGGAACCGCGTGGATGCGCGCGTACGGGTGGCCGTCGGGGAAGTCGTCGTCCAGGAACCGGGTCAGCTCGGCGAGCTGCTGCGGGAAATCGTCCGCGCCCTCGTTGAGCCGGTCGCTGCGGCGCAGGGCGGCGGCCGTGGCGCCGTCGGTGCCGGGGGCCCGGCCGAGGCCGAGGTCGACGCGGCCGGGGGCCATGGCCTCCAGGGTGCCGAACTGCTCGGCGATGACGAGCGGGGCGTGGTTGGGCAGCATCACGCCGCCGGAGCCGAGCCTGATGCGCTCGGTGTGCGCGGCGAGGTGGGCCAGGATCACGGCCGGGGAGGAGGACGCGACGCCGGGCATGGAGTGGTGCTCGGCGACCCAGTAGCGGTGGAACCCGCGGCGCTCGGCGAGCCGGGCCAGCTCCACGCCGGTGCGGAGCGCCTGGGTGGCGGTGCGGCCCTTGCCGACGGTCATCAGGTCCAGTACGGAGAGCGGCACGGGGGCGGTTCCCGCGGCCCGGCCCCGGATGCCCGTGCCGTGGTGCCCGTCGTCGCGGGGCGCGTCGCCCCGAGTCCCGTCGCCCCGGTTCCCGTCGCCTCGAATCTCGTCCACTTCCTGGCCTCTCCGGTGGTACGTCCGCTTCCGGAGGGGCCTAACAGGAGGTTGTCTCCGTTTATTCCCGCACACCTCGCCCCTGTACGCCTTTTCTCCGTGCGCCCTATTCCCGTACGTCGCTGCCGTGGGCGCCCCCGCCCCTGCCGCGCCCGCTGTGGGCGCGGGCCCGCCCCTCGCCCCATACGGCCACCGGGGCGGGCGGTGCCTCCCGGCGCGCGAAGAGCCTGCCCAGCCTCGGGGACCAGGAACGGCGGCCGGCCAGGCGCAGGCCCTCCCGGACGGTGACCTGGTTGCCGGTGAGGACCGGCTTGCCCAGCAGCTCCTCCAGCTCCGCCTCGTGCCCGGCGGTGTGCAGTGCCGTGTCGGGCAGCAGCACCGCGTCCGCCTCCGGCCGGTCCGCCGCGGCGGCCAGTTCCTTCACCCGGTCCAGGTCCCAGGCGGCGGCCTCGGCGGCCGAGCCGAGCCCGGCGGCCGAGGTCGCGGCCACCTCGACGCCCGCGGCGCGCAGGAACCCGGCGAACAGGCCGGTGACCTGCTCGGAGTAGGTGGAGGCGACGGCGACCCGGCCGGCACCCAGTTCCCGTACCGCGTGGACGAAGCCGAAGGAGGTGCTGGAGGCGGAGACGCCGACCGCGCGGGCCAGGGCCCCGGTCTGCTCATGGGCGCCCTCCCACCCGTACAGGAAGCTGCCCGCGGCGCTCGCCCACACGACGCACTCGACACCGGCGCGCTGGAGGTCCGCCGCCCCCGCGGCCAGCCGGCCGGGCTCACCGGTCCGGAGCAGCGCCTCGACCCCGTAGGCGTCGTCCGCCACCTCGGTGCGGTGCACCACCAGCCGGACGGCGTCGAGCAGGATCTCCATCCGCGGATAGTCGTCCCGGGCGAAGCCGCCCGGGTAGAGGATTCCGACGGTCGTCATGTCCACGTGTCCGCCCCTTCCTGTGCCGTCCGGGCCCCCGCACCGAGCCGTCCGTGACCCCGCACCGGAAATGCCCGTTCCATCCAAGTATTCCCCCATACGCTGCGAATCCCACGACGCCCCGTTGACGGACGGCGGTCCGGCTGCGAGCGTGGTCGGTCCGCACCCCCGGACGCAGCGGAGCGAGCGACTCTCATGCCGGAGCCCACCGTGCTCGTCCTGGACACCTCCCCCTCGCCGCGCCTGGGCCGGCTGACCGGCCAAGCCCGCATCCGGCACACGGACGGGGCCGGGCTCCCCGCCCTGCTCCCGGCCGCCGACGTGCTGCTGGTGTGGGACTCCGCCTCCGACGCGGTACGGGACGCCTGGCCCGGCGACGGGCCGCGCCCGGCCTGGGTGCACACGGCGAGCGTGGGGGTGGACCGGCTGATCTGCCCGGAGCTGGCGGCCTGCGACACCGTGCTGACCAACGCCCGGGGCATCTTCGAGCGGCCGGTCGCCGAGTACGTGACCGGGCTGCTGCTGGCGTTCGCCAAGGACCTCCCGGGCACCCTGGACCTCCAGCGGCGGCGGCAGTGGCGCCACCGCGAGACCGCCCGGCTCGCGGGCAGCCGCGCGGTCGTCGTCGGCGCGGGCCCGGTCGGACGGGAGATCACCCGGCTGCTGATGGGCCTGGGCCTCAAGGTGGCCCTGGTGGGGCGCACCGCGCGGCGCACCGTGCACGGCATCGGGGACCTGGACCGGCTGGCCTCGCTGGCCGACTGGGTGATCTGCGCCGCCCCGCTCACCGACGCGACCCGCGGCATGTTCGACGCCCGGTTCTTCGGACTGATGCAGCCCTCGGCCCGCTTCGTGAACGTGGGGCGCGGCCCGCTGGTCGTCGAGGAGGACCTGGCCGGGGCGCTGCACAGGCGGTGGATCGCGGGCGCGGCGCTGGACGCGTTCGAGCGGGAGCCGCTGGGGCCGGAGAGTCCGCTGTGGGACGTACCGGATCTGATCGTGTCCCCGCACATGGGCGGGGACACGGTGGGCCGGCAGGACCGGCTGAGCGAGCAGTTCGTGACGATGTTCGAGCTCTGGGCGGCCGGGCGCCCGCTGCCGAACGTGGTGGACAAGCGGCGCGGCTACGCCCCGGTCCGCGAACCGGACGAGTGACCGCGGTGCCGGTGCCCCCGCTCCCGCGCCGGCCTCGTCGCCGCCGCCACCCCTGACGCGCTGACCAGGGCAGAGCCTCCATTGGTACTGAAATGACCCCTTTCGCCCTAGTGGCATCGACACCCCTTCGGACCAGGTATGATTTTCAAGTCAGCAAGCGCCGCTAGCTCAGTTGGTTAGAGCAGCTGACTCTTAATCAGCGGGTCCGGGGTTCGAGTCCCTGGCGGCGCACAGACAACGCACTGGGCGGTTCACGTACACACGTGGACCGCCC
>NZ_JBHJQP010000252.1:0-8495 GCF_042262625.1 Streptomyces sp. NPDC056347
CTTCCGTTCGGCCCGCGAGCCGAACGGAAGCGCCTGTGATCCTTGCCCTGCGGGATAGTGAGGCCTACTCGTTGTTGTAGGTGACGCCGGATCCGTTGAACGAGCCGGAGACGCCGCTGTCGTCCGCCAGGATCCAGAACCCGGCACGGCTGACACCGTCCGCCGCCGCGGACGACTGAGCACTCTGGACACCCGCGCCGGTCTCATTCACGAAGAACTGGCCCTGTCCCCAGCTCGCGTCGAGGCCCTCCTCGGCGGAGGCGGCGCCTGCCGCCCCGAGCAGACCGGCGGTGGCGAGGGTGAGAGCAGCGAGTGCCGTCCGAATACGCATGAAGTCTCCCGAGAGGTGATCGGCGAGCCGCTGGTCACGACCCGCTCGGCCCGAAGCTGCCCGCCCCAGGCATATGACGCACTCAAGTGACACTCACGAGTGAACCGGGTCACCCGACTGGCCGAGCGGCACGTGTCGCAGGTGGACCCGGCCCCGATCGGTGTGCGATGGACATCCTTGCCGTTGACGCATCCATCCAGTTGAATTCTGCCTCCGCACCAACAACAGCAGCTGACATCGGGGGAGTTGGACATGAGCACTGGACAGCCCGAACCGGGATCCCCTCCGCCTCCCCCGCCTTCGACGCCGCCCCCTGTCCCGGCCCCGAGCCCGACGCCGGCCCCGGACCCGGACCCGGCTCCACCGCCACCCGCTCCACGGACCGGCCGCAGAGCCGAGACGGCCGCGCTGGTGACCGCCCTCACCGGTGTCGTCGGGCTCGTCCTGGGGTTCTTCGGCGTCCCGTCGATCGTCACCCCGCCCACCGCCCGGACGGTCACCAGCACGGTGACTGCCACGGCCACGGTGACCGTGACGGCCACCCCTCCCGCACCCGGCGCCACCGCCGACGACGGCCCCTCCCCCGGTTCGAGTGCGCGCGCGGCCAATGACGTACCGCTCACCGATGTCGAGCCGCTGGGCTCGGGCTACAACAACCTGGTGCGCAAGTCGGTGACGATGGGCGGCAAACGCTTCGACAACGCCGTTGTCGGCGAATCCCTCGGCTACTTCGAGTCCCTGACGTACAGCATCAACGAGCACTACAAGAGCCTCACCGTCACCGTGGGGCTCGACGACGACAGCCCCGCGTACCCGGCGACGGTGTCGTTCAAGAGCGGCGGCGGGGACGGGAAGACGCTGAAGAGCGCGACCGCGCAGATCAACCGGCCGGTGCAGGTGACCGTGGACCTGACCGGCGTCGCCCTCCTCACGATCGTCGCCGAGAGCGAGGACGGAGGCCCGACCCTCGGCATCGGCGACCCGATGCTCCACCGGAGCTGACGCACTCCAGCTGATCGCAGAGGGCCCCACCGCGCGGTGTGCGCCGCGTGGTGGGGCCCTCCCGGATCAGGTGCGCCGAACTCGTCGGGTCAGACGGTGCCGAACTCTCCGGCCTTGACGCCCGCCACGAACGAAGCGAACGACGCGGCAGGGACGCTCAGCACCGGACCACCCGGGACCTTCGAGTCGCGGACGGGAACCACGCCACGCGGGGCGATCAGGTTGGCGGCGACCTCGATGCACTGGCCGCCGTTGCTGCTGTGGGAGGACTTGAACCAGCGGGGGGATTCGGTGGTCACGGGGTGCCCTTTCGTGTCCGGCTGGCGACAGCCGCGGATGCCGCCCGGAAGGTGCCTCGACTGCGGCAGATGATAGGTCGTGCACCTCGGCAGGACGAGCCCGCACCGAAGCCCCCACCGCGCGGCGTCCACCACACAGCGAGGGCTTCCTTGTCCATACGCGCCGAACTCGTCGGGTCAGACGGTGCCGAACTCTCCGGCCTTGACGCCCGCCACGAACGAGGCGAACGACGCGGCGGGGACGCTCAGCACCGGACCACCCGGGATCTTCGTGTCGCGGACGGGAACCACGCCGCGCGGGGCGATCAGGTTGGCGGCGACCTCGATGCACTGGCCGCCGTTGCCGCTGTAGGAGGACTTGAACCAACGGGGGGATTCGGTAGTCACAGAGTGCCCTTTCGTGCCTGCTCGATCATGGCCACTGATGCCGCCTGGGAGAGTGCCTCGGCCTGCAATTGATGGTAGGCCGTCAGTATCGGCAACACGAACGCGCTTTCTCTCTCCAGATGCCCCCGGTGCGAGGACTCGGCGTAGGACATCAGCGAGCGGTCCGCCATGGTGAGAACTGTGATGGGAAGGTTGAACGGCCTGCGCTCCCCCATCGAGAACGGCGCGATCTGCAACACGGTGTTCGGCAGCTCGGCAAACCTGAGCAACCTCGCGAATTGGGCTTCCATGACAACAGGTGAACCCATGGGCCGCCGAATGCACCCTTCGTCGAGCACCGCGAGAATCAAGGGTGATGGCGAGCGGACGAGAGCGGCCTGCCGCCTTTCCACCAGACCGACGCGCTCGTCGGCCTGCTCCGGGGTGATCGCCTCGCGTCGCACCGCATCCGCTTCGAGCGCCGCCGAGTACTCGAGCGTTTGCAGCAGACCGGGTATGACGCCCACCTCGTACAACCTGATCTCCGAGGCCCGCGCTTCGTGCGTGACGTACTCCGGGAACCCCTCGATGAGCGCCGTCTGCCGCACAGCGAGGCTCTGGCGTTCGAACCGGTCTCCAGTTCCGAACACTCTGTCAACAGTTGCAGAAAAACGGCGAGTTGGTTTTCTTCGACCAGTTTCCACGGCGGAAATATGCGCCCCGGAGCAGCCCATGCGATTACCGAGCTCGTCCTGCGTCCAGCCGCGCTCATCCCTCAAACCGCGAAGGCGGGCGCCGAGCGCGGCACTCGGCGACCGGTCAGGGTCCAGTTCCTTCCGATTCACCATCCGGCATCCAACCTGCCTGTCAGCGTCCGTAAGTTGAAGACGTCGCCGATTCTAATCCACTCTGACCTCACTTGGTAGCGGAACCGTTACGGAGAGGAGTGGTCCCATGTCCGTGCAGAGCGACCCCCCGAGCGAGCAGCAGGACCCGCAAGTCCCGGAACCCGGCGCTTTGTTGGTGGACATCAGCCGCCGTGACCGGGTGGGCGAGTTCCGGGGGACCGCCGGGCCGTACTGGTTGTTGCGGCCGCCCGGCGGGGGGATCGAGTGGGAGGTGGAGCCCGGGGCCGTACGGGCGGCGGGGCCGGAGGACCGGTTGCGGGGCGGCGTTCCGTACGGGGCGGGCCACGACGTGTTCTTGCAAGTGGCGCCCGACAGTTACTGGTGCGAGGCGCTGGCCGAGGGGCTGGTGTACGGGAGCGACGAGCCCGAGCGGCATGTGCTGGGCACCTTCCGGACCGTCTCCTCCATTCTCGCGCTGCGGTGGCTCGGCGGGCAGGCGTTGTGGATCGTGGACCGGCTCGGCCTCGACCCGGGCCTCGGGCACCTCGCCGATCTCCGCGCCTGGTACGAGGACCGGCGCAGCCAGCGTGCCGCCCACGCGCTCCTGAAGAGCGGGTCCCCGCTGCTCGTCGTGGTCCCCGACGCGGACTGCACGTACACCCTCTCGGTACGCTCCGCGGAGCGGGCTTCCGCGAGCCCGTCCGACCACCACCCGGGGGAGGGGTTCCGATCGGCGAGCGAGGAGACCGGGAGAATCGGGAAGACCGGAAAGGCCGGGAAGGGGTGCGGCCCCCCGACCTCCGGGGCCCCTTCCGGTACCTGTGGTGGCTGATCGTCTGCCAGCGTCGCCGGGTCGCCGCGGGTTCGGTGCTCGGCAGTGCGTGGATGGTGGGGCTGACGCTGCCGCCCTATCTGCTGTCCCGGGCCATCGACGACGGGCTGCGGGCGGGGAGTCGGCCCGCGCTGGCCGGGTGGGTGGCCGCGCTGCTGGGGGTGGGGGTGCTGAACGCCTGGCTGGCGATCATGCGGCACCGCACGATGACCCGGGTACGGCTGGACGCCGTCCTGCGGTCCGTACGGGCCGTCGTCGCCCAGTCGACCCGGCTGGGTGCCGAGCTGCCGCGCCGGGTCACCGCCGGGGAGGTCGTCACCATCGGGTTCGGTGACGTCGCCGTGATCGCCATGACGCTGACCATCACCGGCCCCGGAGTGGGCGCGGTCGTCGCCTTCGTCGTGGTGGCCGGGCTGCTGCTGGCCGTGGCGCCGCTGCTCGCCGCCGTGGTGCTGCTCGGGGTTCCGTTGCTGATGGTGCTGGTGGGCCCGTTGCTGGGGAGGCTGCAGGGGGTCGAGGCGGCGTACCGGGAGCGGCAGGGGCTGCTCGCCGGGCGGTTCGAGGACATGGTGGGCGGGCTGCGGGTGCTCAACGGCATCGGCGGCAAGGAGGTGTACGCCGAGCGCTACCGGCGCGGCTCGCGGGAGCTGCGGGAGGAGGGGTACCGGGTCGGGGCGGTGACCAGCTGGATCCGGGCGCTCGGGGTGGGGCTGCCGACCCTGTTCCTCGGGTCCGTCACCTGGCTCGGGGCCCGGATGGCCGCCGAAGGGGCGATCAGTGTCGGCGAGTTGGTCGCGGTGTACGGGTACGCGGCCGTGCTGGTGGTGCCGGTGGAGTTCTTCATCGAGGGCGGCTACGACCTGAGCCGTGGGCTGGTCGCCGCCCGCCGGGTCATCCGTTTCCTGGCCCTGGAGCCCGGTTCCGGGAATGCGGAGGGGGCGGGGCCCGGGGCGCCGGCCGTGCTGCGCGATCCGGAGTCCGGGGTGGAGGTGGTGCCGGGGCGGCTGACCGCGCTGGCCGGTGCCCGGCCGGAGGATTCGGCGGCGGTGGTCGAGCGGCTCGGCCGGTTCACCGGGTCGGCGGCGACCTGGGGGGACGTACGGCTGGACGAGATCGACCTGACGCGGGTGCGCCGCCGTGTCCTGGTGGCGGACAACGACGCCGACCTGTTCGCCGGGCCGCTGCGCGAGGTGGTCGGCGGCGCCCGGGACCGGGACGCGCAGGCCCTGGACCGTGCCCTGTACGCGGCCGTGGCGCAGGACATCGTGCGCGGGCTGCCGGACGGGCTCGACGCCCGCGTCGAGGCGCGGGGCGGCAATCTCTCCGGGGGCCAGCGCCAGCGCGTCCGGCTGGCCCGGGCGTTGCTCGCCGATCCTGAGGTGCTGCTGGCGGTGGAGCCCACCTCGGCGGTGGACGCGCACACCGAGGCGGCGATGGCGGACCGGCTGCGTACCGCGCGCTCGGGGCGCACCACGCTCGTCACCAGCACCTCGCCGCTCGTACTGGACCGGGCGGACACCGTGTACTACCTGGTCGACGGGGAGGTCGCGGCCGTCGGCAGCCACCGTGAGCTGCTGGAGCGGGAGCCCGGATACCGGCGCCTGGTCTCCCGCGGCACGGACGACGACGGCACGGACGACCACGGCACGGGCAACGGCGCCGCGGGCAACGGCGCCGCGGGCAACGACCCCGCGGACCACGGCGACCCTGCCCGGGAACGGTCCGTTCCGGCGTACGAGGAGGACATCCGATGAGCACCGGAGCAGGGCGTGGACCGCGGGGGCTGCCCGTCGCCGGACCGTCCGTCACGTTCCGGGCGGCGCTGCGGCTGGTCCGGCTGGACGGGCGGGCCTTCGCCGCCATGATCGTCCTGAACGCGCTGGCCGCGGCGGCCGGTCTGGTCGCTCCGTGGCTGCTGGGGCGGATCGTCGACGAGGTCGTGGCCGGTGGCGGGGCGGCCGTGGTGGACCGGCTGGCGCTCGCCATCCTCGGCTTCGCCGTGGCGCAGCTCCTCCTGGTCCGCTGGGCCGGTTACGTGGGGCACCGCTTCGGCGAACGGACCCTGGCGCGTATCCGCGAGGAGTTCACCGACCGGACGCTCGCGCTGCCCGCGCGGGTGGCGGAGCGGGCCGGTACGGGCGATCTGCTGACCCGCGGCACCACCGATGTGGCGCTGGTCGGTGCCACGCTGCGGGACGCCGGGCCGGAGGTGCTGATCGCCGCCGTGCAGGCGCTGTTCATTCTCGGCGCGGTCTTCGCGCTCGATCCGCTGCTCGGCACGTGCGGGGTGGTGGGGCTGCTCGGGATCTGGTTCGCGGCACGCTGGTACCTGCGCCGGGCGCCGGGCGCGTACCTCGCCGAGGGCGATGCCAACTCGGCGCTCGCCCAGCAGCTCGCGGACACCGCGCGGGGGGCCCGTACCGTCGAGGCGCTGGGGCTCCAGGAGCGCCGGATCGCGGCCTGCCGGGTGGCGATCGAGGAGTGCCGGCGGACCAGGACGCGGACGTTGTCCCTGCGCAGTGTGCTCTTTCCGGCGATCGACGTCTCGTACGTCGTGCCGGTGGCCGGGGTGCTGCTGCTCGGCGGGGTGCTGGAGGCGCGGGGCGCCGTGAGCGTCGGCGCGGTGGTGGCCGCGGCGGTGTATCTGCGGCAGCTCTCCCAGCCGCTGGACACGATCCTCCAGCGGCTGGAGCAGCTCCAGAGCAGCGGGGCGTCCTTCGCCCGGGTCGAGGGCCTGGCCCCGGCGGCGCACGGGCACGTGCCCCCGCCCGCCTCCCCCGGGCCGGCCGACGACCGGATCGAGGTGCGGGACGTGCGGTTCGCGTACGACGACGGCGGCGACGTCCTGCGCGGGGTCGACCTGACGGTCCGCCTCGGGGAGCGGCTCGCGGTCGTCGGTCCTTCCGGGGCGGGGAAGACCACCCTGGGCAGGCTGCTGGCCGGGCTGGACGCGCCGCGCACCGGCTCGGTGACGGTGGGGCGGGTGCCGGTCGCCGGGCTGGACGCCGAGCGGCTGCGGCGCCATGTCGTCCTGGTCACCCAGGAGCACCACGTCTTCCTCGGCACGGTCCGGGACAACCTGAGGATCGCCGCGCCGGACGCCACCGACGCCGAACTGCGCGCGGCGCTCGCCGTGGTGGGCGCCGACCGGGCCGAGTGGCTGCCGGACGGGCTGGACACCGACCTGGGCCACGGGGCACACCGGCCGGACGGCGCGCGGGCGCAGCAGCTCGCCCTGGCGCGGGTGGTGCTGGCCGACCCGCACACGCTGATCCTCGACGAGGCGACGGCGCTGCTGGACCCGGGGACGGCCCGGCACACGGAGCGGGCGCTGGCCTCGGTGCTGGAGGGCCGGACGGTGATCGCCGTCGCGCACCGGCTCCAGACGGCGCACGACGCGGACCGGGTGGCCGTGATGGAGGGCGGCCGGATCACCGAACTGGGCACGCACGACGAGCTCGTGGCGGCCGGCGGGGCGTACGCGGCGCTCTGGCGCTCCTGGCACGGCGGGGGCGGACCGGCGCCCGCGCCGTGAGGACCCCGCCGGACCGCACGGGCACGCCCCGGGCCCCGCGCCGGACCCGGCCGCGGACGCCCCGGACGCCCCGTGCGTCACGTGCGCCCGCGCGGGGGCGGAGCTGGTGTACTGGGGCCGAGGGGGGCGTTTCCACGTGACCCGGGAGAGTCTGATGAGCGTTCCCAGTGTGTACCGAGCGGCGCAGGCGGCCGCCGCCGGTGGTCCCCTCGAGGTCGTCGAGCGGGTGGTGTCGGAGCCCGGCCGGGGGCAGGTCAGGGTGGCGGTGGAGGCCTGCGGGGTCTGCCACAGCGACAGTCTGTTCGTGGAGGACCTGGTGCCGGGGGTGCGGTTCCCGGTGGTGCCGGGGCACGAGATCGCGGGCCGGATCGCGGAGCTGGGCCCGGGCACGGAGGACGCCTGGCAGGTGGGCGACCGGGTGGCGGTGGGCTGGTTCGGCGGCAGCTGCGGGCACTGCGGCCCGTGCCGCCGGGGCGACTTCGTGGTGTGCGCGAACCTGAAGGTGCCCGGGTGGGCGTACGACGGGGGCTACGCGCAGAGCGTGACCGTACCGGCGGACGCCCTGGCCAGGATTCCGGACGCGCTGGCGGCCGTCGACGCGGCACCGATGGCCTGCGCCGGGGTGACCACGTACAACGGGCTGCGGCGCAGTGCCGCCCGGCCGGGGGATCTGGTCGCGGTGCTCGGGATCGGCGGTCTCGGGCACCTGGGGGTGCAGTACGCGGCGGCGATGGGCTTCGAGACGGTGGCGATCGCACGCGGTGCGGCGAAGGCCTCCTTCGCGCGGGAGCTGGGAGCACACCACTACGTCGACAGCACGGCGGACGTCTCCGTCGCGGACGCGCTCCAGGCGCTGGGCGGGGCGCGGGCGGTACTGGCCACCGCCGCCAGCTCCGAGGCCATCACGGCGACCGTGGACGGGCTGGGCCCGCGCGGCGAGCTGGTCGTCATCGGGGCGGACGCCCAGGCGCTGGGGATCAGCCCGAACCAGCTGCTGATGTCCGGCCGGGTCGTCCGGGGGCACCCCTCCGGCACCGCGCAGGACGTGCAGGACACCCTGGCGTTCAGCGCCCTGCACGGCATCCGTCCGATGACCGAGACGGTTCCGCTGGACGGGGCCGAGGATGCCTACCGGAAGATGCTGTCCGGTACCGCCCGTTTCCGGATGGTGCTCACCACTGGCTGAGGGTCGCCCCTCTCGCCCCTCCCCGCCCACCCCTCCCTCTGGTCCCCCTCTCTCGTCCTCCTCTCGTCGCGGCCGGCGCCGCCCCTCGGTACGGGC
>NZ_JBHJQP010000253.1:0-8379 GCF_042262625.1 Streptomyces sp. NPDC056347
GCGCTCCTTCCCCAGGAGCGCCGGGCGCGGGCCCTTCGCCGTCACCGGCCGCTACCGGCGCCCGTCCCGTCGGACCGCCCCCGCCCCGGGCCTCCCGGCCCGCCCGGACCGGCGTTTCCGCTCAGGCCAGCGGACCGGTCACCGACTCGACCGCCTCGACCAGCTTTCCGGCCCGTACGAACGCGTCGGCCCCGGCCAGGTCCGGCGCGAGGAAGCGGTCCGGCCCCGGTCCCTCGACCCCGGCCGCCCGCAGCGCCTCGACGGCGGCCCGGGTGGCGGGCGCGGGCACCAGGCCCTGCGCGGCGCGCAGTTCGACGGCGCGGGTCGCCGCGTAGAGCTCGACGGCCACGATCCGGGTGAGGTTGTCCACGGCGGTACGGAGCTTGCGCGCCGCCGACCAGCCCATCGACACATGGTCCTCCTGCATCGCGGAGGACGGGATCGAGTCGGCCGAGGCGGGCACCGCGAGCCGCTTCATCTCGCTGACCAGGGCGGCCTGGGTGTACTGGGCGATCATCAGGCCCGAGTCCACCCCGGCGTCGTCGGCGAGGAACGGCGGCAGCCCGTGCGAGCGGTTCTTGTCCAGCAGCCGGTCGGTGCGGCGCTCGGCGATGGAGCCCAGGTCCGCGGCGACGATCGCCAGGAAGTCGAGCACGTACGCGACGGGGGCGCCGTGGAAGTTCCCGTTCGACTCGACCCGCCCGTCGGGCAGGACCACCGGGTTGTCGACGGCGGCGGCCAGTTCGCGCGCGGCGACGGTCGCGGCGTGGTCGAGGGTGTCCCGGCCCGCGCCGTTCACCTGGGGCGCGCACCGCACCGAGTAGGCGTCCTGGACACGGGGCGCGTCGTCCTGATGGTGGCCGGTGAGGCCGGAACCGGCCAGCACCCGCAGCATGTTGTCGGCGCTGGCGCCCTGGCCGGGGTGCGGGCGGATGGCGTGCAGCTCCGGGGCGAGCACCTTGTCCGTGCCGAGCAGCGCCTCCAGGGAGAGGGCGGCGGTGATGTCGGCGGAAGTGTAGAGGCGGCGCAGGTCGGCCAGGGCCATCACGAGCATGCCGAGCATGCCGTCGGTGCCGTTGAGAAGGGCCAGGCCCTCCTTCTCGCGCAGCTCGACGGGGGTGATGCCGTGGGCGGCGAGCAGCTCGCCGGCGGGCCGCACGGTGCCGTCCGGGCCCTCCGCCTCGCCCTCGCCCATCAGCGTCAGCGCGCAGTGCGAGAGCGGGGCCAGGTCGCCGGAGCAGCCCAGCGAGCCGTACTCGTGGACGACCGGTGTGATGCCCGCGTTGAGCACGTCGGCCATGGTGCGCGCGACCTCGGGGCGTACGCCGGTGTGCCCGGAGGCGACCGTCTTCAGCCGCAGGAACATCAGCGCGCGCACGACCTCGCGCTCGACGCGCGGCCCCATGCCCGCGGCGTGCGAGCGGACGATGTTGCGCTGGAGCTGGGCCCGGAGGTCATGGCCGATGTGCCGGCTGGCCAGCGCCCCGAAGCCGGTGGAGACGCCGTACACCGGCTCGGGCTTGGCGGCGAGCGCGTCCACGATCCCGCGGGCGGCGGCGAGCGCGTCGAGGGCCGCCGGCGCGAGCTCGACACGGGCGTTGCCCCGGGCCACGGCGATGACGTCCTGGGCGGTGGTACCGGACGTCCCCACCACGACTGTGTGCATATCCATATTCAGCAGCGTACGGATTGAATCCCTTCATGTCACTAGTGGTCGTTCGGTTGACCCCTTACCCGCCGACGGCCCCCGCGGGGCGACCGCCCCGCCGCCGACAGGCCGCTCAGGGGTGGCTGCCGCGCAGGTGGCGGCGGTCGTGCCCGTGCCGGGGCGGGGCGTCGGCCAGCCGGATCGCCTCGTCGTCGCGCCCCGCCACCACCGGCCCCGCCGAGCGGGCCGCCTTGGCCCGGTACTGGGCCGCGTCCGCCAGCCGGAACAGCCGCCGCGCCGACACCACGGGCCCGACCGGGTCCCCGGTCGACGCGATCCCGCACGCCACCCCGTCACCCAGCTCCAACTCCGCGGCCCGGTCGCAGAGTTCGGTGGCCACCCGGATCACCTCGTCCTCCTCGGACCCCACCGCGAGCAGGCAGAACTCGTCCCCGCCGAGCCGTGCCGCCAGCGCCCCCGGCAACATCGCGCCGCACCGCGACAGCACCGAGCCGAAACGTTCCAGCAGTCGGTCGCCCACCGCATGGCCGTGGGTGTCGTTGACCCGCTTCAGCCCGTTCAGGTCGCACACCACCAGGCTGACCACCGAACCGTCCGCCCGGTGCCGCTCCACCGCCTCCTCCAGCCGGACGTCCACGGCGCGGCGGTTGGCCAGACCGGTGAGCGGGTCGGTGAAGGCGAGCCTGCGCACCTCCTCCAACCGCTCGGACTGGGAGATCCCGGCGGCGACGACCGCCGCGAGGACGGTCGCGAAGGCCGCGTCCGCCCGGTCGAACACCGGCGCCCCCAGCGGCCGCGCCACGTACAGCTCGCCCCAGGCCCGGCCGTGCAGCACGACCGGCGCGACCACGCAGCAGCCCCGCCCGCGCCGGCGCAGCGCGGCCACCCGCTCGCGCCCGTACCCGCTCCCGTACTCCGGCCCGGCCGACGGCGGCCCATCCACCGCACCGTCCGCGGTCTCCACCCAGGCGTCCGGCTCACCGCCCCCGGCCCACCGCTCGTGCAGGAACTCGGTGATCTCCGGGAAGCGGTGCACCGGGTACACCTCCTCCCCGGGGAACTCCTCCTCCCCCTCGGCCCGTTCGCCCGCGTTCACCAGCACGCGAAGCCGGCCGGGCCCGCGCTCCCACACCGAGAGCGCGGCGAAACTGCCGCCCAGCGCCTCGCACGCGCCCAGCGCGGCGGCCCGCCACGATCCCCGTGCGGTGTGCGCCGCCGCCATCGCCTGGGCCAGCGCCACCACGGCCCGCAGCCGTGCATCATCACCCATCGCTACAGCTTATGTACCTTTGCGGAGATTCGATCGGTTTCAGTGGCACAGCGCGTGATCTTCACACGATGCACCGTCACGCAACGCGATCACTCCGGGCCTGGCGGGCCGGAACGCGTCACTCACCGGGCCAGTTCGGCTTCCGCTTCTCGTTGAACGCGGCGACTCCTTCGGCCCGGTCGCCGGAGAAGGCTACCGACCGCCAGGCGGCGTCCTCCACTTCGAGCCCGGCCCGCAGATCGAGACCGTGGCCCAGCCGCAGCGCCCGCTTGGCCGCCCGCAGCCCCACCGGGGAGTTGGCGGCGATCCGTCCGGCCAGCTCCAGCGCGGCCGTCCGGTCCTGCCCGGCCTCCACCAGTTCGTCGACCAGCCCGAGTCCGTGTGCCTCGGCCCCCTCCAGCCGCCGGGCCGAGAAGACGAGTTCGGCGGCGCGCGCCGCACCGACCCGCCGCGGCAGCAGCTGCGTACCGCCACCGCCCGGGATGACCCCGACCGACACCTCGGGCAGTCCGACCACGGCGGTGCGGTCGGCGACGATCAGGTCGCAGGACAGCGCCAGTTCGAAGCCGCCGCCGAGCGCGAAGCCGTGCACGGCCGCGATGGCCGGCATCGGCAGCTCCAGCACCCCGGTGTACGCGGCACGGGCGGTGGGGCGCTGGCGCAGCAGCTCGGCGTCGGTGAAGGAGTTCCGCTCCTTCAGGTCCGCGCCCACGCAGAAGGCCCGCTCGTGGCTGGAGGTGAGGACGGTGACGCGTACGCCGGGGTCGGCGGCGAGCGCGTCGCAGGCGGCGGCGATCGAGCGGGCCATGTCCGTGGACACGGCGTTCATCGCCTTCGGGCGGTCGAGCACCAGCTCCGCGACGTGCTCCTGCCCCTCGTGGACCCGTACGACGACGAACTCCCCGAACCGCTGCTCGGACGTGACGACCATGACTTCACCCCTCCGGTTAACGAGCGTTACCGGGGGATCCTATGTCGCGTCCTCGACAACCGCCCGGGGGCGGGGCCCCGGGGGTCAGGTGGTCGTGCGGCGCGCCAGCAGCCAGGGCTCCACCACGCCGAGCCCGCGCACCGGGCGCTGCCACATCGGCTGGAGCCCGTAGCGGTACGTGGGGACGGAGACCGGCCCGCCGCCCTCGCGGCGCTCCTTCTCGGCCACCGCGGCCTGCTCCGCCGCCGCCACCTCGGAGGCCGGGGCATCCCCCGTGCGGGTCAGCTCCTCGGCGAAGGCGCCGTCCACCAGCACGGCGTCCTTCGGCGCTATCGAGGTCAGCCGGCTGGCGAGGTTCACCGTCGTGCCGAAGACATCGCCCATCCGGGTGGTGACGGTGCCGAAGGCGATGCCCACGCGGAGGGCGGGCATCGTCTCGTCCGGGGTCATCGCCTCGATCAGGCGCAGCGCGATCTCGGCGGCGGTGCCCGCGTCGTCGGCGGCGAAGAGGACCTCGTCGCCGAGGGTCTTGATGAGGCGGCCGCCGTGCGCGGCGACCAGGTCGGCCGCGGTGGTCTCGAAGGCCTCGACGAGCTCGCCGAGCTCCTCCTCCTCCAGCCGCCGGGTCAGCCGGGTGAACCCGACGAGGTCGGCGAAGCCGACGGCGAGGCGCCGGTCGACCATCTCCTCGTCGTCGGCGGCCTGCACGACCCGCCCGGTGGCGGCGGCCAGCTGGCGCCGCCACACGTAGACCAGGAACTCCTGGAGCTCCGGCAGGAGCAGCTCGACCAGCGGGTACGTGACCTCGGTGCGGGTCATCCCGGGCTCGGGCGGCTCGGTCAGCCCTTCCAGGAAGGAGTCGATCTGCCACTCCGCGAGGCGGGCGGTGGTCTGGCCGGTGGACCGGGCCACCTGGATCGCCATCGGCTCGCTGAGCAGCCCCGCCTCGACGAGACCGGCGAGCCGCCGCAGCGCCAGCACGTCCGCCTCGGTGAGCGCCTTGGCCTGTCCGATGTCGGCGAAGCCCATGGCCCGCCAGAACCGGGAGGCCAGGTCCATCGAGACCCCGGCGGTCCGGGCCGCCTGGAACGGGGTGTAGCGACGGTCGGCGCCCAGGATCAGCTGTTCCAGCCGGATCGCGAGGGGGTCGTCGGTCGGCTCCGCCGTATGGTCGACCTCGTGATGCGGTGTCGCGTGGACCGAGGGTTCCGACGGGGGCTGTGAGCCCGCACCGGAGGTCGTGTCGTCGACGGTCACCAGCCGCCTCCTGCCCGTTCCCTGCGCACTGCCCTGCCGATCTGTCCGCCGGTGGATCGACTCAACGATACGGCAGGTGTGCCGTGGCTCACGCCCGTACGGCATCCCGGAATGTTTCCGGGCGGGCCCCGGGACGTGGGGGTTTCGGCCGGGGCGGGGGCGGCGGGAGGTGTGCGGGAGGGCGTTGATTCACCCCTCGGGGTGTCCCGGGGCGGCCGTGGGGCCGCCTCCCGGGAAGCCCCGCCGCCCGTTCAGACCAGGCCGCCCGCCACACCCCGGAGGTGGACGATGTCCCCGGCCGACACGGCCTCCCGCGCGCCGTCCGGCGTCGCCACGACCAGCCGCCCGTCCCCGTCGATCGCCACGGCCTCGCCGCCGAGGGTCCGGTCGCCCGGCAGCTGGGCCCGCACCGTCCGGCCGAGGGTCGCGCAGCCCGCCGCGTACGCCTCCTGGAGGCCGCTGGCCGCCGCGTCGCCGCCCGCCGCGCGCCACTGGCCGTACCAGTGCTCCAGGGAGCGCAGCACGCCCCGCAGCAGCGTCTCGCGGTCGGTGGAGACGGCCCCGGCCAGGGCCAGCGAGCCGGCGGTGGGGGACGGCAGCTCCTCCGCGTGCAGGGAGACGTTGAGCCCCATGCCGATGACGACGCCGTTCCCGGCGCGCTCGGCCAGGATGCCGCCCGCCTTGCGCTCGACGCCGTCCACCGTGACGAGCAGGTCGTTGGGCCACTTCAGCGCCGTGTCGACGCCCGCCGCCCGGGCCAGCCCGGTCGCCACGGCGACCCCGGTCAGCAGCGGCAGCCAGCCCCACCGCTCGGCCGGGACTCCGTCCGGCTCCAGGTAGACCGAGCAGAACAGCCCCGAACGGGCCGGGGCCGTCCAGGTGCGGTCGAGCCGCCCCCGCCCCGCCGTCTGCTCCTCGGCGACCAGCACGGTGCCCGCGTCGAGGCCGCCGGCCGCGCGGCGGGCGAGATCGGAGTTGGTGGACCCGGTGCTCTCCACGACGTCGAGCGAGGTCCACAGGCTGCCCGGGAGCAGCAGTCCGCGGCGCAGCGCGGGGACGTTGAGGGGCGGCCGGTCCAGGTCGGACCAACGGCTCCGTGGCGTATCCGAAGGTGTCATGCAAGCCAGACTAGGTGTGGCAAACGACGCACTGCCGAACCGTATCGGCGCCGATACGCTACGGATCAGTAGGTGTTCACCCCCTGATCAATGGGTGTCCAGCCCCTGATCAGCACATGGGTGTCCAGCACCCGATCAGCAGCAGCACAGTCGTCCCCGTGACCAGGCAGGGAGCCGCCACCCGATGTCCGAGCCGGAAGAGACCGACATCCACACCACCGCGGGCAAGATCGCGGACCTGCAGCGCCGTATCGACGAGGCGACGCACGCGGGATCCGCGCGGGCGGTGGAGAAGCAGCACGCCAAGGGCAAGTTGACCGCGCGGGAACGGGTCGACCTGCTGCTCGACGAGGGTTCCTTCGTGGAGCTCGACGAATTCGCCCGGCACCGTTCCACCAACTTCGGCATCGAGAAGAACCGCCCGTACGGCGACGGTGTCGTCACCGGTTACGGCACGGTCGACGGCCGCCCGGTCTGCGTCTACTCGCAGGACTTCACCATCTTCGGCGGCTCGCTCGGCGAGGTCTACGGTGAGAAAATCGTCAAGGTGATGGACTTCGCGCTGAAGACCGGCTGCCCGGTCATCGGCATCAACGACGGCGGCGGCGCGCGCATCCAGGAAGGTGTCGCCGCGCTCGGCCTGTTCGCCGAGATCTTCCGCCGCAACGTCCACGCCTCCGGCGTCGTCCCGCAGATCTCGCTGATCGTCGGCCCCTGCGCGGGCGGGGCGGTCTACTCCCCCGCGATCACCGACTTCACGGTCATGGTCGACCAGACCTCGCACATGTTCATCACCGGCCCCGACGTCATCAAGACGGTCACCGGCGAGGACGTCGGCTTCGAGGAGCTGGGCGGCGCGCGCACCCACAACACCACCTCCGGGGTGGCGCACCACATGGCGGGCGACGAGAAGGACGCCATCGAGTACGTCAAGTCGCTGCTGTCGTACCTGCCTTCCAACAACCTGTCCGAGGCGCCCGCCTTCCCGGAGGCCGCGGATCTCGCCACCACGGACGAGGACCGCGAGCTCGACACGCTCATCCCGGACTCGGCGAACCAGCCGTACGACATGCACAGCGCCATCGAGCACGTGCTGGACGACGGCGAGTTCCTGGAGACCCAGTCCCTGTTCGCGCCGAACATCATCACCGGCTTCGGGCGCGTCGAGGGCTACCCGGTCGGCATCGTCGCCAACCAGCCGATGCAGTTCGCCGGGTGCCTGGACATCAACGCGAGCGAGAAGGCCGCCCGCTTCGTCCGCACCTGCGACGCGTTCAACGTGCCCGTGCTGACCTTCGTCGACGTCCCCGGCTTCCTGCCCGGCGTCGACCAGGAGTACGGCGGCATCATCCGGCGCGGCGCCAAGCTGATCTACGCCTATGCCGAGGCGACCGTCCCGCTGATCACCGTGATCACCCGCAAGGCGTTCGGCGGCGCGTACGACGTCATGGGCTCCAAGCACCTGGGGGCCGACATCAACCTCGCCTGGCCGACCGCGCAGATCGCCGTGATGGGCGCGCAGGGCGCGGTGAACATCCTGCACCGGCGCACCATCGCCGCCGCCGAGGATCAGGACGCCACCCGCGCCGAGCTGATCGCCGACTACGAGGACACCCTGCTCAACCCGTACGTGGCGGCCGAGCGCGGCTACGTCGACGCGGTGATCATGCCGTCCGACACCCGTGCGCACATCGTGAAGGGGCTGCGCCAGCTGCGGACCAAGCGGGAGTCGCTGCCCCCGAAGAAGCACGGCAACATCCCCCTCTAGAAAGGGTCCTGGCCATGATCAAGGTCGTACGGGGCAACCCGACCCCCGAGGAGCTGGCCGCCGCGCTGGCGGTGGTGCGGGCCCGGGCGGCGACGGAGGTGCCCGGCACCTCCGCGCCGGACGGGGTTCCGGCGGCGCCGCTGCCCGGCCAGTGGTCCGACCCGGGGCGCATCGCCCGGAGCACCCGGCACCTGCCGGGGCCGCGGGCCTGGGCCCGGACGTACTGGCCCGGATAGGACGCGAGCGCCCGTGCGCCTGAGTACCCGTACTCAGGCGCCCCGGGCCCCCGGGGGGGCCGGTTCGTGTGCATGCGGTGGTCCGAAACGGGGGGGGGTCGTATAAAAAAAAGAAGCAGCCCACGAAGGA
>NZ_JBHJQP010000254.1:0-8322 GCF_042262625.1 Streptomyces sp. NPDC056347
GGGCTGGGGCGCACGGACCGCGGCCGCGAACGGTTCGGGGTCGCGCTCTACGTGGACTTCGCCGCCCGGGAGGGCGACTGGGCGGCGTACCGCGCGGGCTGGAACTGAGGCGGACCGAACGGTCCTTCGTGCGGAGGGCTCGGTTCCGCGCCTCCAGCGTTCTGTCAACGGTGCCGCCTTGACGAATCCGTGTTGTGAGGCCAACGCGGGCATACGCTTGGCATGAGGTGAGTGCCCATGACTTCAGGTCTGGCGGACAACGTCCGTAAGTACCGGCGTGCCGCCGGGTTCAACCAAGAGGATCTGGCCGAAGCCGCCGGCGTGTCGCTCAGCACCGTGCGCAAGGTCGAACAGGGCGGGGACGCGCGTGTCGAGACCCTGCACAAGTTTGCCGGAGCCTTGGGCGTGACGACATCCGCGTTGTTCGCCACCGAAGCCCCGCGCTCAGTGGTCGGCCCCAGTGACGACACCAACCGACAGCACCTCGCCGAACTTCGCCGTGCCCTGATGCCCCCCGTCGGGTTGTCGCCCCACACGGCCGATCCGGTCGAGATGACGGAGTTGAACGAGACGACGAGCAAGGTTCGAGACGCACGCGCGCTGTACGAGGCGGACCGGTATTCGTCGGTCGCGAAGATGCTTCCGAACCTTCTCCGATCGTCCGAAGCCGCTGTCGCTGCACTTGAGGGCGAGGACCAGCGGGACGCGATGACCGCACGCTCGGAAGTCCTGCTGATGACAGGTCAGTTCCTTACCCAGGTGCGTCAGTACGACATGGGCTATTTCGCACTGTCCGAAGCGATCAAGCTCGCGAAGGACAACGACCGTAAGCTCGCAGCGGCAACGGGAGTGGTTGGCATGTGCTGGCTCCTGCTCCGGCAGGACCGGTTCGACGAATGCGAGGCGTTGGCCCTCCGGGCGGCGGAGGAAATCGAACCCCGGTTGTCCACGGCATCCACCGAACATCTCGCGGTCTGGGGAGAGTTGTGGCTTCGCGTTGCCGCGTCCGCTCGTCGGAACAATCGTCCCGACGAAGCCGCTCACGCCCGGCGCATGGCGGCTACGGCCTCCAGCGCCATGGGTCGCGAGGACATGAACTTTCCCCGTCACTGGGGCGGGTTCGGTCCGGCCACGACAAAGATGAAGGCGATCGAGGACGACCTTCTCGACGGCGACGCGCACAGGGTGATCCGGCGGGCAGGCGAAGAAGAGTTGAGCAAGAAGGGGCTGAAGAGCCTGGGCGGAGTCACGTCGAACAACTTCAACCGTCACCGGCTGGACGTGGCTCGCGCGCACGTGATGGTGGGCAGTCATCAAGAAGCCATCGAAGAACTGACCCATATCAAGAGCCGCGCGGAAGGCTGGCTGACACATCAGCCCATGGCGCGGCACATCATGACCGACCTCCTTGCGACCCGGAAGCGCACGCTGACGTCGGAGATGCGCGAGATGGCCGCTCATCTGGGCGTCACCGGTTAAATATCGCGCCACGTACTACTTCGCTCACGGCGATGGGGCAACTGCCTTGTGGCACGTGTGGTTCGGTCCGCTTCCGGTTCGTACGGTCTTTGCAGCCGGATGAACCGACCGAAGGGGGCCGACGTGCCACGCAGAACCGAAGGCGACCGGGAACGGCGGCGTGACCTCGCGGACGCGGCAGCGGGCTCACCGCCCCGGTTGCTTCCATGGACCGAGGCCGGCAGGCCCTGTTATCTGAGCACGGACGGCGGGCCGAACAGTGTTCTGTCCCGCCTTGCTGACGAGATGGAGGGCGTTCAGCTCGCGATGGGCACCGACGTTCTGGAGGCGGCGGGAAAGATCCTGGCCGACCCCGCCTCGCCCCTCTCCGAGGTGCTGTACGCGGCACTGCGACTGTCCGAGTGTCTGAGAGACACGCTCAGGGTCGCGGAGAGCCGTGGGGCCCGCATCCCGGAACCCGATGACGCGTACGCCGGGAACGGCCCCGAGCTGCCGGCCGAGGCGTTCGGATGAGCAGCCGGTTCTTCCGCTACGAGCCTCACACCATTCAACACGCGCCGGAGAGCGGCGTCACGGCGGAGCTGTTCTGCACCTTCATCGGGTGCGACGAGTCGTCCGGGCCGCAGGACAATCCCAGTGCCGCCCAGGATTGGGCACTGAGGCATACCGGCCGGAACCCCGGGCATGGCTTCTTCCGGCGCGAGTACACAGACCACGCCCGCGTGACTCGCGGAACACCGGAACCGGCCTGCTGAGCGACAGCAGGAAAGCCGGTCCAGCGGATCGGCCGACGATGCTCCCGAACCCGATCGGTCTCAGGGGCGCGGTGCCGTGCACGGCACCCGCGTGCGCCGCCGTCCGTGAGCGGGGCCGGACACGGACGGACGGTCGCACGGGGTACGGGAACCGGTGTCCGTCAGGTGCAGCCGGTTCCCGTACGGGCGGGAGCGGTCAGGTCGCTCCCGGTTCGGGGGCCCCTCGGGGCGTCAGGCGGTGGTGCGCGGCAGGGTGCGGGTGCGGCCCATTTCGCCGAGCCAGGAGGCGGACGGCTTGGGCAGCCGCTCGAAGGTCTCCGGGTTCCAGCCGATCAGGCCGAAGGTGGCCTTGTAGGTGCCCCACTCGTAGTTGTCCAGGGCGCTCCAGGCGAGGTAGCCCTGGATGTTCAGGCCGTCCTCGATCGCCGACGCGACCTCGTTCAGGGCGCCGGTGTAGTAGTCGATCCGGCGGCTGTCGTCGTCGGTCGCGATGCCGTTCTCGGTCACGATCAGCGGTACGTCGTTGCCGAGGACCTCGGCGGTGTGGCGCAGCGCGTGGCCGACCGCGGTGGGGTAGTACTCCCACGTCGTGAGGGTGCGCTCGACATCGGCGGGGGCCGGTATCGGACCCTCGGGGCCGATCTTGGTCCGGGTGTAGGACTGCACGCCGATCCAGTCGTCGCCGCGCGCGGCCTCGATGAAGACGTCCTCGCGGGGGTGGCGGTAGGCGGCGGTGACCTCCTCGGCGCCGGGCAGGGCCTGGTAGACCTGGTTGGCGATGGTCCAGCCGACCTGGATGTCCGGGTTGATCGCCCGGACGGCGGCGACGGCGGCGACGTGCGCGGCGATGACGGCCCCGGTGGTCTCGTCGTCCGGGGTGGGCAGGCCGGCGGGCGGGAAGCTGTTGTCACCGCGCTTGGCCTGTCCGGCCATCACGGCGATCATGTTCGGCTCGTTGATGGTGCAGACGTGGCTGACGCCCTCGGCGATCACCGGCGCGCAGGCCGCGACGTACCGGGCGAAGAGCTCGACGGCGCCCTCGGCGGTCCAGCCGCCGCGCGCCTCGAACCACTGCGGCACGGTGAAGTGGTGCAGGGTGATCATGGGGCGCAGGCCGCGCGCGATCGCGCCGTCCACCATGCGGCGGTAGTGGGCCAGCTCGGCGCGGGAGAAGGTGCCCTCGACCGGCTCGATGCGCGCCCACTCGACGGAGAACCGGTAGTCGGTGAAGCCCAGCGAGGCGAGGAGGTCCATGTCCTCGTCCCAGCGGTGGTAGCTGTCGGCGGCGTCCAGGCTGGGCTCGGCGATGTGGGTGCCCTCGGCGTGCTCCTTGACCCACCAGTCGCAGTTGGTGTTGTTGCCCTCGATCTGGTGGGCGGCCGTGGAGGCGCCCCACAGGAAGTTTTCGGGGAACGGGACCTGGGTGTGCGTCATCGCGGACTGTCTTTCTGGTGAGGAAGGGGTGTGACCACGGGTGCGGGCCGTGGCCTCGTACGTTTCGGTGCGGCCGCGCCGGGCCCTTCGGCCCGCGGGGCCCTTCGGCCGCGCCGGGCCCTTCGGCCCGCGGGCACGAAGCGGCCCGTAGCGCTGCCGGGCTACTTCATGCCGGCGGTGGCGATGCCCTGGGTGAAGTGCCGCTGGAGCGCGATGAACAGGACCAGCACGGGCAGGACGACCAGCAGGGAACCGGCCATCAGCATGCCGTTGGAGCCGCCCGCCTTGTTGGGGTCGGTGGCGAAGGTGGCCAGGGCGACCGGAAGCGTGTACTTGTCGGGGTCGTTGGTCGCGATGAGCGGCCAGACGAAGTTGTTCCAGGAGCCGAGGAAGGTGAAGATCGACAGCGTCGCCAGCGCGGGCTTCACCAGCGGCATCACGATGCGCCAGAAGATGTACCACTCACCGGCGCCGTCCATCCGGGCCGCTTCCAGCAGCTCGTCCGGGATCGACTGCATGAACTGCCGCATCAGGAAGACCCCGAAGGCCCCGGCGGCGAACGGCAGCACCAGACCGGCGTACGAGTCGATCAGGTGCAGCTTGCTCATCAGCACGAACAGCGGCAGCAGCATCAGGTTGCCGGGCACCATCAGGGCACCGAGCACCAGGCCGAAGATCTTGTTGCGTCCGGCGAAGTTCAGCTTGGCCAGGGCGTAGCCGAGCATCGAGCAGAACACCAGGTTCGAGACGGTGACCAGCACCGCCACGATCACCGAGTTCATGAAGTACAGCGGCAGGTCCAGCTTGTCGAGCAGCTGCCGGAAGTTCTCCAGGGTCCACTCGGTCGGGATCCACACGGGCGGGCTGGCGGTCAGCTCCGTCTGCGTCTTGAACGCGGACAGCGCCATCCACAGGAACGGGGCCGACATGACCAGCAGGCCGAGCGAGAGCAGGACGTAGACCAGGACGCGCTTCGGAGCGCGCCGCCCCGTACGGCCGCCGCCCCCGGGCTTCTTCGCGGGCGCCGTGGGAACGGCGCCCGGTGCACTGGTGGCGCTCATTTCGTGTTGTCCTTCAGCAGTCGGAGCTGGAGCACCGTGATGCCCATGATCACCACGAAGAGGACGTACGCCATGGCGCTCGCGTAGCCCATGTGGAAGAAGTTGAAGCCCTCGCGGTACATGTTCAGCGAGACGGTGAGGGTGGAGTCCGAGGGTCCGCCCTGGGTCATCACGAACGGCTCCTCGAAGACGTTGAGGTAGCCGATGGTCGTGATCACCGTGGCGTAGAGCAGGGTGGGCCGCAGCAGCGGCACCGTGATCCCCCTGAACTCCTGCCAGGCGCCGGCCCCGTCCAGCCGGGCGGCCTCCCGCACCTCGGTGGGGATGGCCTGGAGGCCGGCGATGAAGAGCACCATGACCGTGCCGAGGTTGCGCCAGACCGCCATCGCGATCATCGACGGCATGGCGAGCGTCTCCGAGCCCAGGAAGTCCGGCGCGGTGAGCCCCACCTCCGAGAAGAGCCCGGCGACCAGCCCGTCGCTCGGGTCGAGCACGAACCGCCAGACCACGGCGACCGCGACGATGGTGGTGACCACCGGGGCGTAGAAGCCGACGCGGAAGAAGGTCCGCGCCCGGTCGATGCCGTTGTTGAGCAGTACGGCGACGACCAGCCCGAGGGAGATCGTCAGCGGGACGCCGACCACCACGAAGTACGCCGTGTTGAACAGCGACTTGAGGAACTTCTCGTCGCCGAACAGCTTGGCGTAGTTCTCGAAGCCGATGAAGTTCGCGTCCATCGGGTGCGTCACGTTGCGCAGCCCGAAGTCGGTGAAGCTCATCACCAGCGTGGCGACGATCGGGAACGCCATGAAGACGAGGAAGAGCACGAGGAACGGGGTGGAGAACAGCCAGCCGGCCACGTTCTGCACGCCCATGGACTTGCCACGGCGGCGGCCCTTGGGCCCGGCGGCCGGGGACGTGGACGCCCCCGGCCCGGCCTGCGCCTCGGCCGCCTGCGCGGCCTTTGCGGTCATGGTGCGCATGACTCCTACTTCACGAGGCCTTCGATCTGGGACTGGGCGGTCTTCAGCGCGTCCTCGGCGGACGCCTTGCCCTGGGTGACCTTGGCGATGGCCTGGTCGACCTTGTCCGTGATCTCCGTCCAGTTGGACAGCGACGGGGAGGACTTGGCGGTGTCCATCTGCTTCTTGAACACCTGGAGGTCGGCGTCGTCGGCGAGGTCGCCGGAGGTCCAGGCGGCCGTGTTGGCCGGGAGGTCCTTGGTGCGCTCGTACCAGTCGGCCTGGCCCTTGGTGTCGGTCAGGTACTTGATGAACTCCTTGGCGGCGGCCTTGTGCTCACTGTCCTTGGAGATCACCAGGGAGGAACCGCCCGCCATGGAGACCGAGGACTTGTCGGCGGGCACGTTGGCCACCGCCCACTTGCCCTTGAGCTGCGGCTGGCCCTCGTTCAGCAGGGTGACGTGCCAGGGACCGCCGAAGAACATCGGGACGCGGCCGTTGCCGAAGTCCTTGACCACGTCGTAGCCGGGCTGCACGGACTTGTTGGACAGGCCCTTGTCGAAGTACGAGCCGTACTCCTTGAGCGCCTTGACGGCCTCGGGGCTGTCGATGACGGCCTTGCCCTCGTCGTTGACGATCTCGCCGCCGGCCGAGTACAGGAAGGAGTAGAAGTTCTGCACCGTGTCCAGGCCGCTGGGCAGGATGGACAGGCCCCACTTGGTCCCGGCCTTCTTCTGGTAGGCCGTGGCGAGGTCCTGCATCTCCTTCCAGTCGGTCGGAGCCTTGGTGATGCCGGCCTTCTCGGCCAGGTCGGTGCGGTAGTAGAGCACGCGGGTGTCGACGTACCACGGCACGCCGTACGCCTGGCCGTCCACCTCGCCCTGCTTCCAGCCGGAGGCGAAGTAGTCCTTCTCGTGGAAGGTCTTGGTGTCGACCGGCTCCAGGACGCCCAGCTCGGCGAACTCGCCCATGTAGCTGCCGCCCATCTGCGCCACGTCCGGCAGGGTGCCGGCGGCGGCCGCGGAGACCAGCTTCTGGTGGGCGACGTCCCAGCCGACCGGGGTCACCTTCACGGTGATGTTCGGGTTGGCCTTCGTGTACTCCTTGGCCACATCCGTGAGCTTCTCGCCCTCGGCCCCCATGGCCCAGACGGTGATCGTCTGCTTCTTGTCCGCCGCGACGTCGTCGCCGCCGGAACTGCCGCACGCGGTGAGACCGAGAGAGAGCGCAACCGTGGCTGCGATGCCGATCGTGGCGTTTCTGGCGGTGCGGGACATGGAGGGCTCCTCCTTGAGCAATCCGGATGTATGCGCTGCCTGTAAGCGCATACATCACTCTGCGGCAGAGATTCGGGAATCCGCAAGAGGGTGCTGGGTCACACTCGTGCAACGTCCCGGACACCTGGACGCCTCGTGGATGCCCGACGGGACGCGGCAAGTGTGTCATTTGCGCGGTTGGGGGAGGTGTGACCTATTTCGCTCGGTGGGCGGCGGTGTCCGTCGGCAGGCGGCGGCGGCCGCCTCCCGAGGTGCCTATACGGTCGTGACCATGGCTGATTTCACACATGACTTCCCCTTCGATCCGGGGTACGGCTACACGCTCCAGAAGCTGATGGAGGTCCCCGCTCCCACGGGTCCGGACGATTTCGACGCCTTCTGGCGGGCCCGTCACGCCGAGGCCCGCGAGGTCGCCACGGAGCCGGAGGTCGGCCCGCTGGAGGAGGAGCGCGACGGGGTGCGCATCCACGGTGTGACCTTCACCTCGGTGGGCGGCGTGCGGATCGGCGGCTGGCTGGCGCTGCCCGCCGAGGGTCCCGCGGAGCACGGTTTCGTCATCGGGCACGGCTACGGCGGCCGCGAGGCGCCCGGCCCCGAGGTGCCGCTGCCGCTGCCCCGGTCCGCGGCGATCCTGCCGTGCGTACGGGGCATGAAGGACCGCGGCCTGCACGAGGGCATCCCGGACGTGTCCAGCGCGCACGTGCTGCACGGCATAGCCTCCCGCGACACCTACGTCATCGGCGACTGCGTGGCGGACCTGTGGTGCGCGGCCTCGGCGCTGAGCGAGCTGGTGCCGGGTCTCACGCCGCAGGAGGGCGGCCCCGGGCTCGGCTACCACGGGGAGAGCTTCGGCGGCGGCCTCGGCGCGCTGGCGCTGCCCTGGGACGACCGCTTCCGGGCCGGGCAGCTCACGGTGCCGACCTTCGGCAACCACCCGCTCCGGCTCACCCTGCGCTGCATCGGCAGCGGCGAGGCGGTGCGCGGCTACCGGGAGGAGCACCCGGAGGTCACCGAGGTGCTGCCGTACTTCGACGCCGCCACCGCCGCGACCCGGCTGGAGCTGCCCGTGCTGGTGGCCGCGGCGCTCTTCGACCCGTCGGTGCCGCCGCCGGGGCAGTTCGCCGTGTACAACGCCCTGGCCGGGGAGCGCGAGCTCCAGGTCATGGACGCGGGCCACTTCGAGTACGAGGGCACGGCCGCCGACGTGGCCGGACTCCAGGCCGCCCGCAGCCGGTTCTACGGGAAGTGGCTGACTGCCTGAGGGGCGGCGACAGCCTGAGGGGCGGCGACAGTCTGAGGGGTGCCGGCCGCCCGAGGGGCAAGGGCCCGCCCCCGCCCGATCGCCGGGCGGGGG
>NZ_JBHJQP010000255.1:0-8178 GCF_042262625.1 Streptomyces sp. NPDC056347
ATACTGGGATTGAACCAGTGACCTCTTCCGTGTCAGGGAAGCGCTCTCCCGCTGAGCTAATCGCGCAGGGTGAACCTGCGTGTACTGCGTGCGCGATACTGGGATTGAACCAGTGACCTCTTCCGTGTCAGGGAAGCGCTCTCCCGCTGAGCTAATCGCGCGGGGATCCTTGCGGATCAGTGGACGATACTGGGATTGAACCAGTGACCTCTTCCGTGTCAGGGAAGCGCTCTCCCGCTGAGCTAATCGTCCTTGGAGGTGGAGACGGGATTTGAACCCGTGTAGACGGCTTTGCAGGCCGTTGCCTCGCCTCTCGGCCACTCCACCAGGAGTGGGGGGTCGGGAGGATCCCCCACTTTCTGCGAGCGGACGACCAGGTTCGAACTGGCGACCTCAACCTTGGCAAGGTTGCGCTCTACCAACTGAGCTACGTCCGCTTGTCTTTCCCGGTCCGCTTGCGCGTCCCGGCGACGTGTTGAACTCTAGCGGATTCCTGGGCCAGTACAAAAACGCGTTTGCGCAGCGTGCTGAGGTGCGCTCGTGCCGACGCGGGCCGGCGGGGGCCGTCCTAGACTCGACGGCGTGCACGACCTCGCTCCAATGGCCCGCTTCGGCGGCCTCCTCGCGTCCGGTCTCAGGGACGTGACCAGTGATCCCGCAGCTCTCGATTCGGCCGGCTTCTGGGCCGTGTCCGCCGATTTCGAGGGCCGCCTCCTCTGTGCCCGCTTCGGCTCCGTGCGCGAGGCGCCGGTGCCCGCTCCGGCCCCCGGGGCCTGGCGCGGCCCGGCGGCGGGCGACTGGAGCTCGTCCCTGGACCGCGCCGGATACATCGAGGGCGTACGCCGCATCCGCGCGTACATCGCGAGGGGCGAGGTCTATCAGGCCAACCTCTGCCGGGTGCTGAGCGCGCCGCTCCCTGATCCGGCCGCGACCGATGTGGACGCGCTGACCGCCCTGCTCGCCCGCGGCAACCCCGCCCCCTACGCAGGAACGATTCGGCTCCCCGGGCACGGCGTGGAGATCGCCACCGCCTCGCCCGAACTCTTCCTGCGCCGCGACGGCCGCACCGTCGAGTCGGGGCCGATCAAGGGAACCGGCCGTACCGAGGCGGACCTGCTGGAGAAGGACCACGCCGAGAACGTGATGATCGTCGACCTGGTCCGCAACGACCTGGGCCGGGTCTGCGCCACCGGATCGGTCACCGTCCCCGACCTCTGCGTGGTCGAGAAGCACCCCGGCCTGGTCCATCTCGTCTCCACCGTGCGCGGCGAGCTGGCCGACGGGGCGGGCTGGCCCGAGCTGCTCGCCGCCGCGTTCCCGCCCGGCTCGGTCACCGGGGCGCCCAAGTCCAGTGCCCTGCGGATCATCGAGGAGCTGGAGACCGCCCCGCGCGGCCCCTACTGCGGCGGCATCGGCTGGGTCGACGCCGACCGCCGCACCGCGTCGCTCGCGGTCGGCATACGCACCTTCTGGGTCGACCGGACCGGCGCCGCGCCGGTCCTGCGCTTCGGCACCGGGGCCGGCATCACCTGGGGTTCCGACCCGGAACGAGAATGGGACGAGACCGAACTCAAGGCGTCCCGGCTCCTCGCGGTAGCGTCGGGCGCAGAGGAACCGACCGGAAGGACCGCGTGATGAGGATGTGGGTCAACGGCGCACTGCGTGACGCCGAGGACGCCAGGGTGTCGGTGCTCGACCACGGGCTCACCGTGGGCGACGGGATCTTCGAGACGGTCAAGACCGTCGACGGCAGGCCGTTCGCCCTCACCCGCCACCTCGACCGGCTGGTCCGCTCGGCCCGCGGCCTCGGCCTCCCCGAGCCCGACCTCGAGACGGTCCGCCGTGCCTGCGCCGAGGTCGTCGAGGCCAACCCGATGCCACTCGGCAGGCTGCGCATCACCTATACCGGCGGGCTCGCCCCGCTCGGCTCCGACCGCGGCGCCCCGGGCCCGAGCCTCGTCGTCGCGCTCGGTGAAGCGGCCCGCCGCCCCGACAGCACCGCCGCGGTCACCGTCCCCTGGACCCGCAACGAACGCGGCGCGCTCACCGGCCTCAAGACCACCTCGTACGCCGAGAACGTCGTCGCCCTGGCCCGGGCTCGCGAGCACGGCGCCTCGGAGGCGCTCTTCGGCAACACGGTCGGCCGGCTCTGCGAGGGCACCGGCTCCAACGTCTTCGTCGTCCTCGACGGGCAGCTGCACACCCCGCCGGTGGCCTCCGGCTGCCTCGCCGGGATCACCCGCGCCCTGGTCGTCGAGTGGACGGGGGCCCAGGAGACCGATCTGCCCCTCGACGTCCTGGAGCGGGCCGAGGAGGTCTTCCTCACCTCCACCCTGCGTGATGTGCAGGCCGTCCGCCTGGTGGACGGCCGCGAGCTGCCCGGCGCACCCGGCCCGGTGACCGCCAAGGCCATGCGGATCTTCGCGGAGCGGGCGGCCGACGACCTCGACCCGTAAAAGAGGGTGACGGGCCGGGGGCCAGCGGATAGAACATCCCTGATGACCACCACCCTCCGGCCGACCGGGCCGATCCAGCAAGGCACCGACGGTGCGAAGAAGCGCGGCTACGACGTGTGCGACAACGGACGGCTCATCGGCTCCGTCGAGGTCGGCACCGACGCGGCGTTCGGCGCGGCCAGCGGGGTGCTGCACTCCCTGACCATCGGCGAGGCGAGCCGACGGCGGGGCCGCGGCACCATCGCCGCCCTCGCCGCCGAGGAGGTGCTGCGCGGCTGGGGCTGCGGCCAGGCCCGCCTGTCGGTGCCGGAGGGCAATGAGGGCGCCTGGCGCCTGACGGCCTCTCTCGGCTACACCGAACGCAGCCGCAACATGGTCAAGGACCTCGATCCGGCCGGACCCGTTCTCCCCGACGGGGTCGTGGCCCGGCCGATGACCGCCGCGGAGTTCGAAGCGTGGCAGCGCACCAGCGTGGAGACCTACGCGCAGTCCTGGATCGACCAGGGCGTCCCGGCCGACCAGGCCATGCGCAAGTCCCTGGCCGACCACGCCCGCAATCTGCCGGACGGCCTGGACACCGAGGGAACCCGCGTCCACGTCCTGGCCGACGGGGACACCGTCACCGGCCATGTGTGGGTGTCGCTGCTCGGGGAGGACGACGGCGAGACGGGCGGGTTCGTCTACGACGTCGAGGTGAAGGAGGAGCACCGGGGCCGCGGCCACGGGCGCGCCCTGATGCTCCAGGCGGAACGCATCACCCTGGCCGCGGGCGCCCGCCGCCTGGGCCTGCACGTGTTCGCGGCCAACACACCCGCCCTGCGGCTGTACGAGTCGCTCGGATACCGGACGACCCAGTACAACCTGGCCAAGGATCTCTGAGGGCGGCAAGGCCGTGTCCGGCCCCGATCCGCCGGACACGGCCCGGGCGAGGGGCGGGCGGCTCAGCCCTGCTCGGCGAGCAGCCGGTCGGCGATCCGCTCGATCCGCTCGCGCAGCCCGTCCTGGCTTTTGCCGCCGTCCAGCCGCTCGCCGCCGATCACATAGGTCGGGGTGCCGGTGACGCCGATCGCCTTGCCCTCGGCCTGGTCCGCGTCGACGATCAGCATGTGGCGCCCGTCGATCAGCGCGGTGTCCATCTCCTCGGCGTCCAGGCCGAGTTCCCGCGCCACCTCGGTCAGTAGCGGTTCGCCGGTGCGGTCGAGGTCCGCGGTGCGGGCGAGGAGGGCGTCGACGTACGCCCAGTCCCGACCCTGGGCGGCGGCCTCCTCGGCGGCCTGGGCCGCGGCGTGGGCGTGCTTGTGCTTCTCCAGCGGGAAATGGCGGAGCCGTACGTCCAGCCGGTCGCCGTACCGGCCCCGCAGGGCGTGCACATCGGTGAGGGCCCGGTGGCAGTCGGGGCACTGGAGGTCGCACCAGACGTCGAGGACGACCGGGGCCGCAGGGGTGGAATCGCTCATACGGCCAGTCTCCCAGGCCCGCGCGAGCCGCCCAACCGGCACCCGCCCCGACCGCGTCCCCGCCGGCGGGGACGGCGCCGGAATCGGCACCTGGGGAGGATCCCGGCCCTGAGATGTCCCTGATGCGCCCGCCGATCGTGGCCACCGCACCGGTCACCGGTGCAGGATGGAAGGGACGTTTCCCCTGCGCCTGGAGGCACCGATGCTTGCCGAGACCATCTGCTCCGCGGTGTCCGCGGCGGGCCTGGGCATTGCCGCCGTCACGGCCTGGCGGAAGCGCTTCCTCACCGCCACCAGGATCGCCGCCTACTCCCTCGTGCCGATCGCGCTGGTGCTGACCGGGATCGTGGACTGGGTCGCCGGGATCGCCTTCAAGCCGAGCGTCTGGCTCGGTTTCGGGCTGCTGGGGCTGGCCTGGCTGCTGTTCATGACGACGCGGGCCGTCGAGCGGCGCGGCGGTGGCACCCGCAAGGAGCGCCGGGCGGCCGCGCGAGCGGCGCGGGGCGAGGCCGTCGCCCCCGGGGCCTCGGCGCCGTCCCTGGGCGCGGGCGCCCCGCAGCCCCGGCCCGAGGCGGCGGCCCGGAAGCGGTCCGCCGCCCCGGGGGACGACTTCAGCGACATCGAGGCCATCCTCAAGAAGCACGGCATCTGACCCGAGGCCCCACGGGGCTCCCGGGACCTGCCGCCGGAACGCCGTCCGTACGATGAGGGCACGCCGCGGACCGGGCGCGGCCGAGGCGGCAGTGGGGCGGGCGAGTGGCGCGCGTGGCAGGGATCAAGGACGTGGCCCGGCAGGCCGGGGTCTCGGTGGGCACCGTCTCCAACGTGATCAACCGGCCCGAGGCGGTGCTGCCGCGGACCCGCGCCCGGGTGCTCGCCGCCATCGAGGAACTGGGCTACGTACGCAGCGAGTCGGCGCGGCAGCTGCGCGCGGGACGCAGCCGGATCATGGCCCTGCTCGTCCTCGACATGGGCAACCCGTTCTTCGTGGACGTGGCACGCGGCGCCGAGCGCGCGGCCCGAGCGGCCGGTCTCGGCGTCATGGTCTGCAACAGCGACCAGAGCCCGGCGGAGGAGGCCGAATACCTCGGTCTCTTCGCCGAGCAGCGGGTGTGCGGGGTCCTGATCACCCCGGCCGACGCGAGCGGCCGGAATCTGGAGGCCTTCGGCCGCCACCGGATTCCCTTCGTGCTGGTGGACCGGGTGGCGGGCGGCCCTGGTGCCTGCGCGGTCTCCGTCGACGACGTCCGCGGCGGCGCGCTGGCCGTCGGTCATCTGCTCGCGGCCGGTCACCGCTCGGTGGCCTACGTCAGCGGGCCGGACGACCTCCACCAGATCAGGGACCGCCGGCAGGGGGCCCTGTCGGCGCTCGCCGGGGCGGGACTGCCGCCCGGGGCGCTGACCGAGATCCCGTGCGACCGGCTGGACGTGGCGGCGGGCCGGGACGCCGGGGCCCGGCTGCTGGGCCTGGTGCCCCGTCCGACCGCGGTGTTCTGCGCCAACGACCTGCTCGCCCTGGGCGTGCTCCAGACCCTGTACGCGGCGGGCGTCCGGGTGCCGCGTGACATCGCCCTCGTGGGCTACGACGACATCGAGTTCGCCGCCGCCGCTGCCGTACCGCTCACCTCGGTCCGCCGGCCCGCGGCCGTGATGGGGCGGATGGCCGCGGAGCTGCTGCTGGAGGAGGCGTACGGCGGGAGCGGCGGTCACGAGCACCGCAGTGTGGTGCTCCGGCCGGAGCTGGTGGTGCGGTCCTCCAGTTCGGTGCCGCGCTGAGGCCGTGCGGGGCCCGGTCGGTGAACTCGTCGCAGGAAGAGCGGCGTTGACCGGCTGAGCGCCGACCGGTCCGCGCTACTCGCCCGCCACGCCATGGAGTTGCGGAATCCGGAGCCCGGAGGAGGCGCGTCGCACGCGTACCGAATGCGCGACGGGCGATCGGACACCGGAGCGAATCCGGACCGGCCGGTAAGAGTGAACTCCCATGGAGGGGAGGCTTATTGGCGTTCGGCCGGGTCGGAGTGCGTCATGATCGTCCCGAGATGGTCGACACCACCAGGGGCGATGTCCCCACAAGCCCTGCCGAAGAGCCTCGCGGTTGCCTCTTCGCGCTGTCCCAGCCCCCTCTGATGATCTTCCTCGCGGTCGTCGGCAGTCTGCTGCTGATGGCCGCGGTGCATGATCTCTTCATGCTGTGAGGGGTCGGCCGGCCGCCTCCTTCCGGCGCGCCCGGTACGCGGCCACATGCAGACGATTGCCGCAGGTGCGGCTGGAGCAGTAGCGGCGCGAACGGTTGCGGGACAGGTCGACGAACGCGTACCGGCAGTCCGGGGCCTCGCACCGTCGCAGCCGCTCCAGCTCGCCCGTCACCACGATGAAGGCGAGCGCCATGCCGCAGTCGGCGGCGTAGTGGTCGGCGATCGAGGCGTCCGGCGCGAAGTAGTGCACATGCCAGTCGTAACCGTCGTGATCGCTGAGCTGCGGGGTCGTCCCGGCGGCGGCGACGAGCGCGTTGACGAGCGCGGCGGCGGTCTTCGTGTCGTCGGTCGCGAAGATCTCGGCGAACCGGGTCCGCACCTCCCGCACGGCCCGCAGGTCCTTCTCGTCCAGTTCGCCCACGCCGCTGATGCGATGGCGCCGGGCGAAGTCGTACAGCGCTTCGACGTCGGCCAGGCCGTCGCTCCGTACGGCCTGCGGCTGCCCGCTCGCCGGTGGCTCGCTCTCCGGTGCGGTGTTCAGCAGCTCGACCACCGTGTCGAGGGCGATCCGGGTGTCGTGGGGGATCAGCACGCTTTCGCTCCCTGCCTCCGGCGGGCGGGTGTCCGCCGATGCGGGCAGACTCTACTGGCTCCGCCGCGGCGCACCGCGGTCCGAACGGGCCGGGGTGCGGGGGCGAGGGCGGATACCGGCCACCGGCGCGCGCCGGCGCCGTCACCACGGTGGATTCCGTGACGACGGCGCCGGTGTCAGCCGTATGCGGTTTTCCGGGCGGCGCCGTCTCCCCGAGTCGGACGGCGCCGCGCGGCTCTCGGCCTGGTCAGCTCTCGGCCAGGATGTGTGAGAGCTCCGTGTCGAGATCGAAGTGACGATGCTCGGTGCCAGGTGGCACCGCGGCGTCGGTCCGCTTCAGGAACGACTCCAGGGCCCTCGCCGGGGCTTCGAGCAGTGCTTCTCCCTCCGGGGAGCTCAGCGCGATGCAGACGACGCCCTGGCCGTGACTACGGGATGGCCAGACGCGGACGTCTCCGGTGCCGGTGGGCCGGTGCAGCCCCTCGGCAAGGAGGTCACGGGCGAATACCCATTCGACCGTTTCCTCCGCTCCGGTATGGAAGGTGGCGTGCACGGCATACGGATCGGCCGTGTCATACCGCAGGCCCGCGGGTACAGGCAGTGATGACTCGCTCGACACAACGAGGCGCAGGTGCAGCTCGCAGCTGACCGTGGTGTTCATAAGCGCCAGGGCCTTTCGCTCAGTGTGCGCTCGGGGATTCGCACGTCGGCGAAATCGACATGCCACCTACGGTGGTGTTGTAAACCCCTCTGACCTTTTTGTGTCTCTACAGGTAGCTCGTACAGCGGTGTGTAACTTTTGGTTATGCGGCCATTCCGGTGAAGAAGGCCGTTCCGGTAGATTGGGCCCATGAATGCGGAGCGTGACGTGCGGGACGGTGGTGCCGCTTCCACGGCGCCGGTTCCCGGCGCGGGGGACGGTACGGCCGGTGCGACCGGAGAGGCCACGGAAGGTGTGATCAAGGAGCGGGGGCTCGGTTCCCGGGCGCCCGGGTTCATCCGGGCCTCCAGGACGCTTCACCTGAGCTGGCAGGTCGGGGTCTTCGTGGTCGGGCTCGCCGTCGTCGTGGCGGGCATCATCATGTTGCCGCTGCCCGGCCCGGGCTGGCTGGTGATCTTCGGCGGCATGGCGATCTGGGCGACCGAGTTCGTCTGGGCGCAACTGGTGCTCCGCTGGACCAGGCGGAAGGTCACCGAGGCCGCCCAGCGGGCGCTCGACCCCAAGGTCAGGCGGCGCAACATCATCCTGACCACGGTCGGACTGGTGATCATTGCGGTGCTGGTCGGGATCTACGTGTGGAAGTTCGGCATCACGATGCCCTGGAAGATCCACGAGTGACCCGAGGGTGGTCATGGGGTGCCGCTGACATGGGGTAATGTTTGACCCGCACCCGGGCGATTAGCTCAGTGGGAGAGCGCTTCGTTCACACCGAAGAGGTCACTGGTTCGAACCCAGTATCGCCCACCCGGACAGAGGG
>NZ_JBHJQP010000256.1:0-8144 GCF_042262625.1 Streptomyces sp. NPDC056347
GCACGTCCGTCTACCCGGCCGCTTTGGGGGTCTCCCCGGGCCCCGCGGGCCCCCCCCGGGGGGGCCCCGCCGGACCCGGCCCGACCATGATCGGCAAGACACGCCCTTGGTGCGGACAAGCCGCATTTGTACGGCAGACTTGTCCGGACTCGACGGGACCGGCGTACCGGGCCGGGCCCATAGCGAAGGATGGGTATGCCGACCACACCAGCCACCGCGGCACACAGCTCGTCGAACGGCGCAGCAGAAGAGATCTTGCTCGAACTGGTCGACGAGAACGGCACCACCATCGGTACGGCGGAGAAGCTCTCCGCCCACCAGCCGCCCGGTCGGCTGCACCGCGCTTTCTCCGTCTTCCTCTTCGACGAGCAGGGCCGGCTGCTGCTCCAGCGCCGCGCGCTCGGGAAGTACCACTCCCCCGGTGTCTGGTCGAACACCTGCTGCGGCCACCCGTACCCGGGTGAGGCGCCGTTCACCGCCGCCGCCCGGCGTACGCACGAGGAGCTGGGGATCTCGCCCTCGCTGCTGGCCGAGGCGGGCACGGTCCGCTACAACCACCCGGACCCGGCCTCCGGCCTGGTCGAGCAGGAGTTCAACCACCTCTTCGTGGGAATGGCGCAGGAGCTGCCGGACCCGGACCCGGAGGAGGTCGGCGAGGTCGCGTTCGTGACGGCCGCGGAGCTCGTCGAGCGGCATGCCGAGGCGCCGTTCTCGGCGTGGTTCATGACCGTGCTGGACGCCGCGCGTCCGGCGGTCAGGGAGCTGACCGGGCCGTCCGCGGGCTGGTGACGGCCGCCCGGCCGGTCACGCCTCGTCACGGGCGGGGCGCGACCGGCCGGCGCCCGGGGGGGCGGGCCGGGAGGTTCAGGCCCGGGGGTTCAGCGGCAGCGCCACCCAGATGATCTTTCCGCCGCCGGCCGTGTGCTCCACGTCGCAGGCGCCGCCCGCCTCCCGGGTGATCTCCCGGACCAGCAGCAGTCCGCGCCCGCCGGTCTGGGCGTGGTCCGTCTCCAGCGCCGTCGGACGGTAGGGGTGGTTGTCCTCGACCGACACCCTGATCCACTCCTCGCCGACGGCCACCTCGACGGCGAGCTCCGGCGAGAGCAGCGCGGCGTGCTTCACCACGTTGGTGACCAGCTCGGAGACGATGAGCAGCAGCCCTTCGGCCACGTCCTCGTCCAGGGGGACCCCCTGGCGTGCGATCAGGTCGCGCACCGCGCGCCGAGCCCGCGGCACGGAGACGTCCACGGCCGGGGCGGTGAACCGCCAGACTCCCTCGTACGGCACGGGCCGTGCGGGGACACTCCCGCGGCTCTCCATAGTCCGGTACCCGCTCTCGCTCGGTGGTGACTGCACGTCGGGTACAGAGTGCGCGGCGTAACCGGCCCGGGCTGAGCCAGTGAACTGAATTCGACTTCTATCGATGTGTTTTGACCGGACCATGCGTCGGTGGCTCAGTCTTCGGACCGGTTGTGCCCGTCCGTGCCGGGTGGGTGGGGAAGGCCTCCGGTCACCCTCTGTTGCTCGGAGACCAGCGAGACGATCCGGCGACCGCCGATCCCGGTCGCGATCAGGCCGAGCCCGTCGAAGAGCAGCGCCAGCGAGAAGAAGAGGCCGAGGACGTAGCGGCTGCTGTGCGGCCAGTCGAAGAGCACCAGCAGGCCCAGCAGCAGGCCGAAGGCGCCCTGCAGCAGCGTCCAGCCGAACTGCGGGCCGCGCACCACCACGCTGCCCACGAGACGGAACACCCCGCCGGTGAGGAAGAGCAGCGCGGCGAACATGGTCAGCGCCTCCGCGCTGCCCTGCGGGTGGCGGATGACGACGACCCCGGCGGCGATGTTCAGCGCGGCCACCACGACACCCAGCCAGAAGTATTCGGTGCCGCGCGAATCGATGGCGTGCAGCAGTCCGACGATCCCGCCGACCAGCAGCAGCCAGCCGAACAGGAGCATCGACGTCAGCGTCGCGACGCCGGTGTAGACGAGGCCGACCAGACCGGCCACGACGAGGATGGTGCCGAGCAGGGCGAGCCAGCCGAAACTGCGGCTCAGCCTCCTGCCCTCGGCTGCGGGATCGGCCATGGGAAGCTCCTCACGGTGCGTGCCGGACCGGCGACCCCTTCTTGATCATAGGTTCGCGCGTGCCGGATAGCATCCGGCGCATGGACCGCACCGAATCCGGGCTGGAGCACGCCGTCGCGGACGGCGTCGCCACCGTCGTCATCCACAACCCCGCCAAGCGCAACGCGATGACCACCGCGATGTGGCACGCGCTGCCCGGCCTGCTGGAGCGGCTGGCGAAGGAGGACGCGGTCCGGGTGCTGGTGCTCACCGGTGCCGGGGACACCTTCTGCGCCGGCGCGGACATCTCCTCGCTGGGCGGACCGGGGAGCGATCCGCAGGCGCTCGCGGTGGCGGCCGAGGAGGCGCTGGCCGCGTTCCCCCGCCCCACCATCGCGGCGATCCGCGGCTACTGCGTGGGCGGCGGCAGTCAGCTGGCGGCCGCCTGCGACCTGCGGTTCGCCGAGGAGGGCTCGTCCTTCGGCATCACCCCGGCCAAGCTCGGCATCGTGTACGCCGCGTCGTCGACCCGCAGGCTGGTGGCGCTGACCGGACCGGCCACGGCGAAGCACCTGCTGTTCTCCGGCGAACTGATCGACACGGCGCGGGCACTGCGGACCGGCCTGGTCGACGAGGTGCTGCCGCCCGGCGGTCTGGACGGGCGGGTCGCCGCCTACGTACGGACCCTGGTGGCCCGCTCCCGGCTGACGCAGGCGGCGGCGAAGGAGTTCGCCGACGGGCGGGAGGGGCGGGAGGAGTACTGGGCGCGGCAGGCGCGCCGCAGCGGCGACACCGCCGAGGGGGTCGCCGCCTTCCTGGAGCGGCGCGCGCCGCGCTTCACCTGGACCGACGGGGCCTGAGCCCCGGGCCCGCGCGCTACTGGAGGAGGTAGTGGCGCTGGGCGCGGAACTTCTCGACCAGCTCCGCCGGGGCCTTCTCCGGCGAGCCCGCGTCGTACGGCGGCTGCGGGTCGTACTCGGTCAGCAGCTGCACGGCCCGGGCGTGCTCGTCGCCCGCGATCCGGCCGGCCAGGGTGAGACCCATGTCGATGCCGGAGGAGACGCCCGCCGCGGTGACGTACTTGCCGTCGACGACGACGCGCTCACCGGTCGGCTCGGCGCCGAGTCCGGCCAGTACGTCCAGCATGAGCCAGTGCGAGGTGGCCCGTCGGCCCGTCAGCAGTCCGGCCGCGCCAAGCAGCAGCGACCCGGTGCAGACGGAGGTGGTCCAGGTGCTGGTGGCATCGGCGGTGCGCAGCCAGCCGAGCAGCGCCTCGTTCTCCATCTGGTCGCGCTGCCCGGGTCCGCCGGGGACGATCACCACGTCCGGTGCCGGAACCTCCTCGAAGGTCCGCTCGGCGACGAGCGTGAGAGTGCCGGTGTCGTTGCGCACGGGGCCGGTCCGTCCGGCGACGAACACGGTCTCGGACCCCGGGGTGCGGGCGAGCATTTCGTGCGGGCCCACCGCGTCGAGTGCGGTGAAGCGGTCGAAGAGGACGATGGCGATCTGCATGGGTTCCCTTTCACCTTCGCGGTCGATTCCGGGTTCGCTGTCGATCGGGTGCGGTTCGGCGGTCAGCCGGCCGCGGGACGGGGGCGAAAGCGCCGGCGGTATTCGGCGGGGGCGGTGCCCAGGGCCCTGACGAACGCGCGGCGCATGGCCTCCGGGGTGCCGTACCCGCAGGCACGGGAGATCCCGGTGACACCGTCGGTGGTGTCCTCCAGCAGTCTGCGGGCCTGCTCCAGGCGTACCCGGTCGACGTACCGGCCCGGGGTGAGGCCCGTCTCGGCGCGGAAGGCGCGCGCGAAGTGCCGGGGCGAGAGGCGGGCGCGGGCGGCGAGCGCCTCGACGCACAGGTCCTCGCCGGGGTTCTCGGTGATCCAGTGCTGGAGCTCGCGCAGGGGTTCGCGCCGCGCGGCCTGGGCGGAGAGCTGGACGCTGAACTGGGCCTGGTTGCCCGGTCTGCGCAGAAAGACCACGAGGTGCCGGGCGACGGTGAGCGCGATGTCCCTGCCGTGGTCCTCCTCGACCAGTGCGAGGGCCAGGTCGATCCCGGCGGTCACTCCGGCGGAGGTGGCCAGTCTGCCGTCGCGTACGAAGATCGGGTCCGGGTCGACCTCGACGGCCGGGTGGGTGCGGGCGAGGTGGTCGCAGACCGTCCAGTGCGTGGTCACCCGGTGCCCGTCCAGCAGCCCGGCCTCGGCGAGCAGCAGCGCGCCGGTGCAGACGGAGACGAGCCGTTCGGCGCGCGGGGCGTGTTCGCGGAGCCAGTCGACGAGTGCCGGGTCGGGGTCGCGGGTGCCCTCGCCGCCGGGCACGAGCAGGGTGTGGGGCGGTTCGGCGTCGGCGAGGCCGCTGTCCGGGACGAGGACGAGGCCGCTGCAGGTACGGACCGGGGCGCCGTCGAGCGAGGCGGTGCGCAGTCCGTACCCGGCCCCGGGGAAACGGGAGGCCCCGGCGAAGACCTCCACCGGCCCGGTGACATCGAGGCTCTGGACGCCGTCGTAGAGGACGACGAGTACGGATCGCTGCGTCATGGAGGCCATCCTGGTCGGCCGCCGGACGTGGCCGCAATGACGAAGAACCCACCTTTTCTGCCATCGCGCGGCTCCGGATTCGGGGGGCCGCTTCCGGGTTACGGCACGTACCGACCAGTCGGTAGTGTGCCGGCATGAGTACTCTGCCGCCGCGCGCCGGACGCCGCTGTCACAACCCCCTGAACTCGTTGCACTCGACGGTCTACTTCTCGCCGGATCTCGCCAGGGAGTTCGCCGCGCTCGGTCTGAACGACTGGAGCGCCGCCTACTTCGCCTCGCGCGCGGCGGCGATGGGGGCCGTGGGACCGGGCCCCGTCACCGCGGCGTTCCACAACTTCGATCACCGGCTCATCACCCGGTACCTGCCCGCCGTGTGGTCCGCCGTCCCGCCCGGGACGGCCCTGGACGCCCGGCTGCGCGCGGCCGACGCCACCCTGCGGCGGCTGCTGGGCGAGGCGGTGATCGCCTCCCCGGAGATGGCCGAGGCGGCCTCTCTCGCGCTGCGCGCGACCGAGGCGTGCACCCGGCACGCGCGTCCGCTGTACGCCGCCCACGCCGACCTTCCGGTACCGCAGGAGCCGCACCTGGCGTACTGGCACGCCGCGACGCTGCTGCGCGAGCACCGCGGCGACGGTCACATGGCCGCGCTGCTGACCGCCGGGCTCGACCCGCTGGAGTCGGTGGTCAGCCACATCGCGACCGGCCGGGGGATGTCCCCGCGCTGGGTGATGACCACCCGGGGCTGGGGGCCCGGGGACCTGGACGCGGCCCGCGAGCGGCTGCGCGGGCGCGGGGTGCTGGACGCCGCGGGCGAGCTGACGGAGGCGGGCCTGGCGCTGCGGGCGGAGCTGGAGGAGACCACGGACCGGTTGGACGCGGCGCCGTACGAGCATCTGGGCGCGGCGGGTGTGGCACGGCTGACGGAGCTGTCGCAGGGTTTCCTGGTCGCGGCGGCCTCGGCCGGCGCGTTCCCCGACGACCTGATCGGGAAGGGCTGACATCCGATCGGAGCGGGCCGCGCCGCCGTCCGGCCGACACCGGGGGTGGCCGGGCGACACGGCGCCCGGCCACCCGGCACAATGCAGGGCGAAGGGGCCCCGCCCCGGCATGCACAGCCAGTAGAGCCCGTACGAGAAGGCGAGTCGGTAGAACCGTGACGACGTCCATCGAAGGCAGGATCGCCGAGGAGCTCGGCGTACGCGAACGGCAGGTGAAGGCGGCCGTCGAGCTGCTGGACGGCGGATCGACCGTGCCGTTCATCGCCCGCTACCGCAAGGAAGCGACCGAGATGCTCGACGACGCGCAGCTGCGCACGCTCGAGGAGCGGCTGCGGTACCTGCGGGAGCTGGAGGACCGCCGGTCGGCGATCCTCGACTCGGTGCGCGAACAGGGCAAGCTGGACGCCGCGCTGGAGGCGCAGATCCGGGCCGCCGACACCAAGGCGCGTCTGGAGGACATCTACCTGCCGTTCAAGCCCAAGCGGCGCACGAAGGCGCAGATCGCCCGGGAGGCCGGGCTCGAACCGCTCGCCGACGCGCTGCTCGGCGACCCGTCTGCCGAGCCGCTCGCCGCTGCCGCCGCCTTCGTCGACGCCGATAAGGGTGTGGCGGACCCCGCGGCGGCGCTGGAGGGCGCCCGGGCCATCCTCACCGAGCGGTTCTCCGAGGACGCCGACCTGATCGGCGAGCTGCGCGAGCGCATGTGGTCGCGGGGCCGGCTGGCGGCCCGGGTACGGGAGGGCAAGGAGGAGGCGGGGTCGAAGTTCGCCGACTACTTCGACTTCGCCGAGCCCTTCACGGAGCTGCCCTCGCACCGGGTGCTGGCGATGCTGCGCGGTGAGAAGGAGGACGTGCTCGATCTGGTGCTGGAGCCGGAGGAGCCGTCCGACACCCCCGGCCCCTCGTCGTACGAGGGTCTGGTGGCCCGGCGCTTCGGGGTGGCCGACCGCGGCCGCCCCGGTGACAAGTGGCTCGGTGACACCGTGCGCTGGGCCTGGCGGACCCGCATCCTGGTGCACCTCGGCATCGATCTGCGGCTGCGGCTGCGCACCGCGGCGGAGGACGAGGCGGTGCGCGTCTTCGCGTCGAACCTGCGCGATCTGCTGCTCGCCGCCCCGGCCGGGACGCGGGCCACACTGGGGCTCGACCCGGGTTTCCGTACCGGGGTGAAGGTCGCCGTCGTCGACGCGACCGGCAAGGTCGTCGCGACGGACGTCATCCATCCGCACGTGCCGGCGAACAAGTGGGACCAGTCGCTGGCCACATTGGCGCGGCTGGCGAAGGACCACGAGGTCGACCTGGTCGCGATCGGCAACGGCACGGCGTCCCGCGAGACGGACAAGCTCGCGGGTGAACTCATCGACAAGCACCCGGAGCTGAAGCTCACCAAGGTGATGGTCTCGGAGGCGGGCGCGTCCGTCTACTCGGCCTCGGCCTTCGCCTCGCAGGAACTCCCGGACATGGACGTGTCGTTGCGCGGCGCCGTCTCCATCGCCCGGAGGCTGCAGGACCCGCTCGCCGAGCTGGTGAAGATCGACCCGAAGTCGATCGGGGTCGGCCAGTACCAGCACGACCTGTCCGAGGTGAAGCTCTCGCGCTCGCTGGACGCGGTGGTCGAGGACTGTGTGAACGGTGTCGGGGTCGACGTCAACACCGCGTCGGCGCCGCTGCTCTCGCGGGTGTCGGGGATCGGCGCGGGGCTCGCCGAGAACATCGTGGCGCACCGCGACGCCAACGGCCCCTTCCTCTCCCGCAGGGCGCTGAAGGACGTGGCGCGGCTGGGCCCGAAGGCGTACGAGCAGTGCGCGGGCTTCCTGCGCATCCGGGGCGACGACCCGCTGGACGCCTCCAGCGTGCACCCGGAGGCGTATCCGGTGGTGCGGGCGATGGTCAGGAAGTCGGGCGGCGACGTCGCCTCGCTGGTCGGCAACACGAGTGTGCTGCGGTCACTGCGGGCCGACGACTTCGTGGACGAGAAGTTCGGTCTGCCGACGGTCACCGACATCCTGAAGGAGCTGGAGAAGCCGGGGCGCGACCCGCGGCCCGCGTTCCGTACGGCCACCTTCAAGGAGGGCGTCGAGAAGATCGGCGACCTGGAGTCCGGGATGGTGCTGGAGGGGGTCGTCACCAACGTCGCGGCGTTCGGCGCGTTCGTGGACGTCGGCGTCCACCAGGACGGTCTGGTCCATGTGTCGGCGATGTCGCGGACGTTCGTGAAGGACCCGAGGGACGTCGTGAAGCCGGGCGACATCGTGAAGGTCAAGGTCATGGACGTCGACGTGGCGCGGAAGCGGATCTCGCTGACGCTGCGGCTGGACGACGACGCGACGGCCGGCGCGGGTGCCCTGGGTGGCGGTGCGCGACGCGAGCGCGGTGAGCGCGGCGGTCTGGGCGGCCGGCCGCCCCGGCAGCGCCAGGGGCAGGGGCAGGGGCAGGGCGGTGGCCAGGACCGCGAGCGGCGCGGTGGCGGCGCGGCCCGGCAGGCCCCGGCGCCGGTGAACAGCGCGATGGCGGACGCCCTGCGTCGGGCCGGTCTCGCCGACCCGGAG
>NZ_JBHJQP010000257.1:0-8128 GCF_042262625.1 Streptomyces sp. NPDC056347
GCCCCGGGCACCCGCCCGGGGCCGTGACCGTTCCCGGGCACCCGCACCGGTACCGGCGACGCGGGCGGCACCAGCGATGGAGACGGCGACGGACCGGGGGACCGACTGACCGGGCGGATCGACAGGGTGTGCGGCCGGTGCCGGTGCCGCTGGACGGTTGGTCCATTGCCCGCCCGGCCGCCCGCCCGGCATTCTTCGCGGGTGCGAGCAATCCCGAAGAACCCCATGTCCCGCCGCTCCATGCTGCGCGCCCTCGGAGCCACGGCGGCCGGTACCGCGCTGGCCGGGTGCGGTGTGCCCGCCGCCTACGTGGAGCCCGGCGACCGCGCCGGGCGCGACACCTCGGCCAGCGACCACACCCTGCACTTCGCGAACTGGCCGCTCTACATCGACACCGACGACGACAACACGTCGAAGCGGCCCACCCTCGACGCCTTCTCCAAGCGGACCGGGATCTCCGTCACGTACACCGAGGAGATCAACGACAACGACGAGTTCTTCGGGAAGATCAGCCCGGCGCTGATGAACCATCAGCAGACCGGCCGCGACCTGATCGTGATCAGTGACTGGATGTCCGCCCGGTTCGTCCGGCTGGGCTGGGTGCAGGAGATGGACCGGGCGAAGCAGCCGAACGTCGCCAAGTACCTCGACCCCCAGCTGCGCTCGCCCGCCTTCGACAAGGGCCGCATGCACAGCGTCCCCTGGCAGTCCGGGATCACCGGCATCGCGTACAACCGCAAGAAGCTCGGCCGCGAGATCAAGCACCTGAGCGATCTGTGGGCGGACGACCTGCGCGGCAAGGTGACCCTCATGTCCGGGCTCGACGAGTCCATCGCCCTGCTGATGCAGGGCAACGGCGTCGACGTCACCCACTGGAAGCGGGACGACTTCTTCCTGGTGTGCGAGCAGATCGAGAAACTGGTGAAGAAGCGGCACATCCGCCGCTTCACCGGCAACGACTACATCAAGGACCTGTCCACCGGCGACGTCCTCGCCTGTCAGGCCTACTCCGGCGACGTCATCCAGCTCCAGGCCGACAATCCGGAGATCGAGTTCGTGGTGCCCGAGGAGGGCGCCGAGCTCTGGGCGGAGTCGATGATGATCCCCAACCTCGCCCGCCACAAGCGCAACGCGGAACGGATCATCGACTACTACTACGAGCCGGAGGTCGCCGCCGAACTGGCGACCTGGGTCAACTACGTCTGCCCGGTGCCCGCCGCCCGTGACGTGCTGGCCTCCGCCAAGGACAAGGAGACCGCCGAACTCGCCGAGGACCCGCTGATCTTCCCCGACGACGAGATGCGCAAGCGGCTCGCGATCGCCCGCGACGTCACCTCCGAGGAGCGCACCGAGTTCGCGAAGAAGTGGAACGGCATCGTCGGCCTCTGAGGCGGGCCCGGAGCCGCCCGGGGGCGCCCAAGGATGCGTGAGGATGCCTGAGGACGCCTGAGGGACGGTTCCGGGCACCCCGCGGACGCCTTTCCGCAGGCACCCCCGGGCGCCCTTGGGGGCGGCCCCGGAGGGCTGTGAACACGGGCGTACGCTGCGGGACATGAGCGAGCGAAGAGCCTTGCTGAGGCGCATACGCGTGTGGTTGGCCGTCTTTGTCGTCTGTCTGGTGCTGAGCGGGCTGACCGCCTTCCCGCTCGTGCACGAACTCCATTGGGCCGAGGATCTGCTGAGGTCCTCGGCCTCTCCCGTGCCGGAGCACTTCCCGGCGCTGATGGAGTGGATCACCAGGGTCCGCACCGGTCTCGACGAGGCCGACGCGAGGTACCCCTTCGTCCTGTACGGCACCGACTGGCTGGCCTTCGCCCATCTCGTCATCGCCGTAGCCTTCTACGGCCCCTACCGCGACCCGGTCCGCAATATCTGGGTCATCGAATTCGGCGTGATCGCCTGTGCCGGGATCATCCCGCTCGCGCTGATCTGCGGCCCCATCCGCGACATTCCCTTCTGGTGGTCCGTCATCGACATGTCGTTCGGTGTCTTCGGGGTGATCCCGCTGCTCGTGGTGCGCCGCATGATCAAGCGGCTGGAGGCGATGGAGCGGCCGGCGCGGTCCGAACCGGCCGTGACCGCCGCACCGGCCGGCTGACCCCGGACCGCCCGGCGTCAGTCGGCCGACGGGGCGCCGAAGGCGGCGACCACGATGCCCAGCGCCGTGGGATTCATCCCCTCGCCCTTCGCGTCCGTGGAGTTGACGCTGTAGACCAGCGTCCGCGAGAGGTCACGGGTGGCCGCCAGCACCGTGTTGTACCCCCAGCGGCCACCGGTCTTGCCCCAGACCTCACGCTCGCCCAGCCGCATCACCGACAGACCCGCGCTGTACGCGGCGGGCTCGCCCGTGCCGTACTCGCGGACCGAGGCGTCGGGAAGCGTGAACATCGCCTCCAGCAGCGGACCGCGCACCACCCGCCCGCCGAACAGCGCCCGGGTGAACCGCTCCAGGTCAGCGGTGGTCGATATCAGGTCGCCCGCCGCCCACGCGTCCGTAGCCCCCCACACCGTCACATCGCGCAGCTCGCCCCCGCCGAAGATCTGGTAGCCGCGGTTGTGCGGCCCCCGGATCGTCGGATCTGCCCCCGGGAAGTAGGTGTCCTTCAGCCGCAGCGGTTCAAGGATGCGACGGGAGACCTGCGAGGCGTACGCGTCGCCCGTGACCCGCTCGATCAGCAGGCCCGCCACGGTGTAGCCGATGTTGTCGTAGTGCTGCTGGGTGCCGGGCGCGAAGTCGGGCTCGCGCGAGGTGGCCTCGCGCACGGCACGCGCCGGGTCGTGCGGATCGAAACGGTGCGCGTACCAGTCCTCCAGCTCGCCGCCGCCGCCCACGGACGGGATGCCGCTCGTGTGGTCCAGCAACTGGCGCACCGTCACCGCCCCGTACGCAGCCGGGATCAGGTCCGGCAGATAGCGCCGCACCGGGGCGTCCAGGCCGACCCTGCCCTCTCCGGCCAGCTGGAGTACCACCGCCGCCGTGAAGACCTTGGTCACCGAGCCGGCCCGGAACCGCCCGTCCGGGTCCGCAGGGCGCCCGGACACCAGATCGTGGACCCCGGCGCTGCCCCGCCAGGCGCCCCCAGTGCCCGAGACCCGGACCAGCGCGGCGGTCGCGTCATCCTTCGGCAGCCCGGCGAGCGCGGACCGCAGAGCCTCGGCGTCCGGGGCGTCCGGGGCGGGCAGGCCGGACGGGGCGGACGGGGCGGGCAGGCCGGACGGGGCACCGGGCGCCGCCAGAGCGGGGACGGCAGGTCCCGCCGCGATGCCGAGAACCAGTGCTGCCGCGACGACGGTGCGGGACGTACGGGCGTTCATCTCCGGTGCCTCCTGGGCGTGGAACCTCGACTGCTTTCGGATTCCATCCTGTTGAAGAACGCCCTCGGGCGGATCACCCGGGCGGGGGGGTCGTCGGGGGGAGACGCCCTCGCTCGCGCGGGGGAGGAGAGCGACACCTCTCCCTCCGCAGAGGGACTCATCCCGCCGAAGGAGTCACCAGACCGCACTCGTACGCGCAGATCACCGCCTGGACGCGGTCGCGCAGCCCCAGCTTCGACAGCACATTGCCGACATGCGTCTTCACCGTGTGCTCGCTGACCACCAGCGCCGCCGCGATCTCCGCGTTCGACAGGCCCCGGGCCAGGTGCAGCAGCGTCTCGCGCTCCCGCGCGGTCAGCATCTCCAGACGGGCCGACGGCGCCGCCGCGGGCGGCCGCGCGGTGTACTCGGCGATCAGCCGCCGCGCCACCGACGGCGCGAGCAGCGACTCCCCGGCCGCCACCACCCGCACCGCGTGGACCAGGTCCTCCCGGCGCACGTCCTTGAGCAGGAAGCCGCTCGCGCCCGCCCGCAGCGCCTCGAAGACGTACTCGTCGGAGTCGAAGGTGGTCAGCATGACCGTCCGGCAGCCGGTCCCGGCGCTGATGGCGCGGCAGGCCTCGATGCCGTCCGTTCCCGGCATCCGGATGTCGAGCAGCGCCACCTCGGGCGCCAGCCGTCGTACCGCCGCCACCGCCCCGTCCCCGTCGGCCGCCTCGGCCACCACCTCGATGTCCGGCTGCGCGTCCAGGATCATCGCGAAGCCGCTTCGTACCAGCTCCTGGTCGTCGGCCACCACCACACGGATCGTCAACGTGTCTCTCCCCCCACTCGTTCGCTTCCGCCGCCGGCCCCCGGCACCGTCCACGGAATCGTCACCCGCAGCCGGAAGCCCAGCCCGTCCGGGCCGGGTCCCGTGGTGGCCGTACCTCCGTGCGCGGCGGCCCGCTCCCGGACGCCGACCAGTCCCAGCCCCGACGACGGACCGGGGCCACCGTTCGGGCCCCGTCCGTCGTCGGTGACGGTGAGGGCAAGTGCCCCGGTTCCGTGGTCCAGCAGGACATGGACCGTGTCCGCGTCCGCGTGCTTGACCACGTTGGTCAGGGCCTCCTGCACGATCCGGTAGACAGTGGCCTCGACCGCCGGGCCCGGCGGCCGGGCAGCGCCCGTCGCCCGGTACGAGACCGTGAGGCCGCTGTCGCGGACCCGCTCCACCAGCCCGGGCAGCGCCGCCAGCCCCGGCTGCGGTGCGCGCGGCGCGTGCTGCGGGGCCTCGGGCTCACGCAGCAGACCGAGCATCCGGCGCAGTTGCACCATCGCGTCCCGGCCCGTCTCCGAGATCGCGTCGAAGGCCGCCTCGGCGCGCTCCGGTGCCGTACGCACCGCCACCGGACCCGCCTCCGCCTGCACGATCATCAGGCTCACCGCGTGGGACAGGATGTCGTGCATCTCCCGGGCGATCCGGGCCCGTTCGCGGGCCACGGCCTGTTCGGCCTCGATGCGGTGCGTCAGCTCCAGCTGCCGCGCCCGGTCCTCCACCGCGCGCAGATACGCCTGCCGCGTCACGGTGAGCCGGCCGAAGGCGTACGCCGCCGCGAACACGAACAGCGAGAAGAACAGCTCCCGCAGATCCTGGCCGTCCAGCCCCACCGAGACCAGCACCGCCACCGCCGTCAGCGTCGTCACCGCGATCCGCTTCGGCGGCGAGGAGAGCTCGGCCACGGTGTAGAACGCCACGAGCCCGGTGTACGGGAGCGGCTGGCCCGGACCGTCCACGGCGAAGTTGTACAGCGCGCCCGTCGCCAGCACGGCCACCAGCACCAGCACCGGCGCCCGGCGGCGCAGCACCAGGGGTACCACCGTCAGCGTGGTCAGCCCGTACGCCGCCCAGGTCGCGGGCGGCAGGTCCGGGGCACGGGGGACCACGAACGGCATCGTCACGGCCGCCTGCACCAACAGCGCGACGAGCAGGTCCACGGTGCGGGGACCGGGACGCCGGACGCCCGGCCGGGCCCGTCCCGGTCCGGGCGTCGGGGCAGCGGTCACGTCGCCGCTCCTCCCGCCGGGCCGCCGTCGAGGACGTCGCGCAGCACGTCGATCCGGTTGGTGGTGACCGAGTCGACGCCGCGGCGGACCAGACGGCGCATGGTCCGCCGGGTGTCGGCCGTCCAGGCGGAGACCAGCAGCCCGTCCCGGTGCAGGCGGTCCGTCAACTCCCGGTCCACCAGCCCGAACCGGTAGTTCAGCCAGCGCGGCCGCACCGCTTCGAGCAGCACGGCACGCGGCGGCGCGGACGTCGACCAGGTCAGGGCGATCTCGGCCCGCCGGTCGGCGGCCCGTACCCGGAGCATGGCGCCGGGACCGGCGCAGTAGTGGACCCGCTCGCCGGCCCCGCACTCCCGGACCACGCCGACGACCGCCGCCACCGAGGCGTCGGTGGCGCCCGGCAGGTCGATCATGAGCCGGTGCGCCCCCGCGGCGAGCAGCGCCTCACGCAGGGTGGGCACACCGTCGCGGGTCAGCTCGGTGACCTCCCGGTGGGCCAGCCGGTCGAGCCGCACGTCGTGCCCCCACAGCCGTTTCAGCGTGGCGTCGTGCAGCAGGACCGGCACACCGTCCCGGGTGAGCCGCACGTCGACCTCGACCGCGTCCGCGCCCCGGCCGAGCGCGGAACGGATCGAGGCGAGGGTGTTCTCCCGGACCCGGTAGGGGTCGCCGCGATGGGCCACGGCGGTGACTGAGGTGACCATGGGGTCATTGTGACCACTGGCCACCGGCCCGCGCGCCCGTTCGGCCCCGTCCCGGACGGCCCGTCTCAGACCCGCCCCAGCCAGGTGGCCGTGTACGTGTCGATCTCGGCGGTCAGCGCCCGCTTGCCGGCCGGGTCCAGGTACGAGGCCTCGACCGCGTTCTTCGCCAGCTCCGCGAGCCCCCGCTCGTCCAGCGCGAGCAGCCTGGCGGCGACCGCGTACTCGTTGTTGAGGTCCGTGCCGAACATCGGCGGGTCGTCGCTGTTGATGGTGACCAGCACGCCCGCGTCGGCCATCGCGCGGATCGGGTGCTGCTCGATGTCCGGTACCGCGCGGGTGGCGACGTTCGACGTCGGGCAGACCTCCAGCGGGATGCGGTGCTCGGCGAGGTGGGCCAGCAGCCTCGGGTCCTGGGCGGAGCTGGTGCCGTGGCCGATGCGCTCGGCGCGCAGGTGGGTCAGGGCGTCCCAGACCGTCTGCGGACCGGTGGTCTCCCCGGCGTGCGGCACGGAGTGCAGCCCCGCCGCGATGGCCCGGTCGAAGTACGGCTTGAACTGGGGCCGCTCCACCCCGATCTCCGGACCGCCGAGGCCGAACGAGACCAGCCCCTCGGGCCGCAGGTCCAGCGCGAGCCGGGTGGTCTCCTCGGCGGCCGTAGTCCCGGCCTCGCCCGGAATGTCGAAGCACCAGCGCAGCACCACCCCGAGCTCGGCCTCGGCGGCCTTGCGGGCGTCCTCTATCGCCTCCATGAACGCCTGCTCGGGGATGCCGCGCCGGGTCGAGGAGTACGGGGTCACCGTCAGCTCCGCGTAGCGGATGTTCTGCCGCGCCATGTCGCGGGCGACCTCGAAGGTCAGCAGCCGGACGTCCTCCGGCGTACGGACCAGGTCCACGACGGAGAGGTACACCTCGATGAAGTGCGCGAAGTCCGTGAACGTGAAGTAGTCGGCGAGCGCCTCGGGGTCGGTGGGGACCTTGGAGTCCGCGTGACGCGCGGCCAGCTCGGCGACGATGCGGGGGGAGGCGGAGCCGACATGGTGGACATGCAGCTCGGCCTTGGGCAGCCCCGCGATGAAGGGATGCAGATCGGTCATCGGACACTCCGGGGCGTGGAAGGCTCGGCTGCCGGGCGCCGCGGCCCGGGCAGAGGACGGGGATCATCGTAGGCCGCGTCGGTCCGCCGTAGGCAGGGCCGTAGCATGACGGGGATCACGATGGGGGAGGCATATGTCAGACAGCACTGAGCAGCCCGGGGGCGGGGGCGCGCCGCGCGACCCGTGGGCCCCGCCGGAGAGCGGAGCGCCGCTGCCGGAGAACAAGGTGCCGCTGGAGAAGCCGTCCGCCGACGCCGCTGCGCCCGCCGCGCGCCAGCAGCCCACGGTCGCGGCGATGCCCGGGGCCGAGGAGAGCCCCGCACCGGCCGACGCGCCGCCGTCGCCGGGTTTCGGCGCACCGGCACAGAGCGGGCCGGTGCAGAGCGGGCCGGTGCCCGGTGCCGGCGACGTACCGCCGCCGCCGGTCGGGCCGAACGGCCCGGGACAGCAGAGCCCGCCGCCCGCCGGGCCGTACGGCTACCCGGCCGCGCCGCCCGCGCCGTACGGCGGCTACTCCTCCTACCCCGGCTACGGCCAGACGTCCTGGGTCACGCCGCCCGCCAACGGTATGGGCATCGCGGCCATGGTGCTCGGCATCCTGGCCGTCTGCCTCTTCTGCGTCTACGGGATTCCCAGCCTGGTCCTGGGCACGCTGGCCCTGATCTTCGGCATCCTCGGACGCAAGCGGGCACAGCGCGGTGAGGCGAACAACGGCGGGCAGGCGCTCGCCGGGATCATTCTGGGATCCATCGGCATCGTCTTCGGAGTGGCGATCATCAGCTTCTTCATCTGGCTGTTCGCCACGCAGATCAACGAGATCGAGGACGACTCCACGTACGACGACCCGTACGCCACCTCCCTGGTCGTCGACGTCCGCCGCTGACGGATCCGGGGCGGCCCGGTCCGTCCCGCCCGCTCGGCACCGCCACCCGCCCGCGGCCCGGCGGGACCGGAACCACGGTCCCGCCG
>NZ_JBHJQP010000258.1:0-8049 GCF_042262625.1 Streptomyces sp. NPDC056347
CGGCTCCTGGTGAGCCGTGCGCCCTTCGTGTGCTGCGGGGTGAGGCCCCGGATCAGGCGTCGTCGCCCTGCGGGGTCTGCTGCCGGACCGACGCGGCGCGGCCGAACGCCAGGTCCACGGCCGCGTCCTCCTTGGCCTTGTTGGGACCGCCCTGGCTCTTGACGATCGTCACGACGAGGCCGATGAAGAAGGCGGCCATCACCACGGGGGGCAGGAGCGCGGATACGTAGTCCATGTCGTCCAGAGTAGCGAGGCCGGTCCGGACGGCCGCGCCGCCCCTCCGGTATTCCGCGCCGGCCCCGGACTACCCGGCTACGCGCTGCTGCTGCGGCGGGGGCACCGGGCGGCGGCGGGGCGGGAAGACCTCCGAGGGCTTGGGCGCGGGCCGGGCGGGCGGGCGCCCGGGAGTCTCCGGGGCCTTGGGCCGTTCGGGTTCGGCCTCGGCGGCCCGGCCGCCCGGCAGCGCCAGGAGCCGGCTGCGCGGCGCGGGGGTACGCGCGGCGAGGCGGGCCCGTACCGAGCGCTCGGCCAGGACCTGGCAGCGCACCAGGAGCGAGGCGGCCACCGGGCGGCGGCGCAGCCCCCGCAGCGCGGCGAGGTCCTCGGGGCGGGGGTCGTACCCGCCGGCCAGGGCGTCCTGGAGCAGCTCCAGATAGCCGCCGGCGGAGCCGGGGAGGGCGTCGCGGTACCGGGCGAGGTCGGCGAGGAGGAACGCGCGCAGCCGTCCCGCCTCCCCGGCCGCCTCGTCCACGGCACCGGCCAGCCGCAGGCAGTCCCGGACGTCCTCGTCCGGCAGGGGCGTGGGGTGAAGGGCGGTGGCGAGAGCACGTCGGAGCACCCGCAGCTCGTCCGCGCTGAACGCCATGCCGCCGCGTGATCCGTAAGGCGTGGGCATGTCGCGACCATACGTGCTAAAGGGACAAAATCCGCTTAACTGGACAGTGGCGGCGCGGCGGCGGACCCGCGCGCCGCACGCCGTTCCCGCAGGTACGCCGCCTGTCCGCTACAGCCGGGACGCGTTGCGCTCGTACACCAGGCGCAGGCCGATGAGGGTGAGCCAGGGCTCGTGCTCGTCGATGACGGAGGACTCCCCCAACACCATCGGAGCAAGGCCGCCCGTCGCGATGACGGTGACGTCGTCCGGGTCGTCCGCCAGCTCCTTCTTCATCCGCGTGACGACGCCGTCGACCTGGCCGGCGAAGCCGTAGATGATGCCCGCCTGCATGGCCTCGACCGTGTTCTTGCCGATCACGCTGCGCGGCCGGGCCAGCTCGATCTTGCGGAGCTGGGCGCCCCGGACGCCGAGCGCCTCGACCGAGATCTCGATGCCGGGGGCGATGACACCGCCGGTGTACTCGCCCCGGGCGGAGACCGCGTCGAAGGTGGTGGCCGTACCGAAGTCGACGACGATGGCGGGGCCGCCGTACAGGTCGGCGGCGGCGGCCGCGTTGATGATGCGGTCCGTGCCGACCTCCTTCGGGTTGTCCATCAGGATCGGCACCCCGGTCTTGATGCCCGGCTCGACGAGCACGGCGGGGACGTCGCCGTAGTAGCGGCGGGTCACCTCGCGCAGCTCGTGCAGGACGGCCGGGACGGTGGAGCAGATCGCGATGCCCTCGATGCCGTCGCCCAGCTCCATGCCGAGCAGCGGGTGCATGCCCATCAGGCCCTGGAGGAGCACGGCCAGCTCGTCGGCGGTGCGGCGGGAGTCGGTGGAGATCCGCCAGTGCTCGACGATCTCCTCGCCGTCGAAGAGACCGAGGACGGTGTGGGTGTTGCCGACGTCGATGGTGAGCAGCATCAGACGTCGGCCCCGTCGGTGTCGGCGGTGTCGCGGAAGTCCAGGCCGATGTCGAGGATCGGCGAGGAGTGGGTGAGCGCGCCGACGGCCAGGTAGTCGACGCCCGCCTCGGCGTAGGCGCGGGCGGTGTCGAGGGAGAGCCGGCCGGAGGACTCCAGGACTGCGCGGCCGTCGGTCAGGGCGACCGCCTCGGCCGTCTGGAGCGGGGTGAAGTTGTCCAGCAGGATCAGGTCGGCGCCCGCGTCGAGCACCTCGCGGACCTGCTGGAGGGTGTCGACCTCGACCTCGATCGGGACGTCCGGGAACGTGTCCCGCACCCGCTTGAACGCCTCGGCCACCCCGCCGGCCGCGATGACGTGGTTGTCCTTGACCAGGGCCGCGTCCGAGAGCGACATCCGGTGGTTGACGCCGCCGCCGCAGCGCACCGCGTACTTCTCCATGGCGCGCAGGCCCGGGGTGGTCTTGCGGGTGTCACGGACCTTGGCCTTCGTGCCGTCGAGGGCGTCGGCCCAGGCGCGGGTGGCGGTCGCGATGCCGGAGAGGCGGCACAGCAGGTTGAGTGCGCTGCGCTCGCCGGTGAGCAGGTCGCGGGTGCGGGTGGTGACGGTCAGCAGCTTCTGGCCGGCCTCGACCCGGTCGCCGTCCTCGACGTGGCGCTCGACGGCGAACTCCTCGGTGCAGACGATGGACAGCACCGTCTCGGCGATCCGCAGCCCGGCCACCACACCTGCCTCGCGGGCGGTGAAGTCACCGGTGGCCATGGCGTCCTCGGGGACGGTGGCGACGGTGGTGACGTCCACCCCGCCGTCGAGGTCCTCCTCGATGGCGACGTGTGCGACGTCCTCGACCTGGACCGGGTCCAGGCCCGCCTCGGCCAGCAGCTGGGCGAGCGCGGGGTCGAGACCGCACTCCGGCGGGTCGACCTCGTAGAACTCGTCCCCGCCACAGCCGCAGCCGTCGCCGCAGCCGCCCGCCGACGCATCGGGCACGCCGATCTGGATCAGCGGTACGTCCACGGGCTCGGGGCGCGGGTTCTCTTCGGGCGTGCTCACGGTTACGGCTCCTCGGGGAGGTCGGCGGGGCGGGTGGGGGGTGCTGCCGCGCAGTCCGGTGCCTGCGCGGGGCGTACGGGGCCGAACGCCTCGGTCCGCGTCCGGTGGACGACCGGGCGGCGCTCGGGGGTGATCCGGACCACGAGGTGGCGGCGCCAGTCCGCGTCGTCGCGCTCGGGGCGGTCCTCGCGCCAGTGGCAGCCGCGCGTCTCCTCGCGCTGCCGGGCGGCGGCCACCAGGACGCGCGAGACCAGCAGCAGGTTCGTGGCCTCCCACGCCTCGACGCCGGGCACCGCGACCTTCGGCTCGTGGGCCGCGACGGCCCGGACGGCGCTGTCGTGGAGCGCCTCCAGCTGCTCGGCGGCGGCGGCCAGGCTGTCGGCGGAGCGCAGGACCCCGGCGCCGCGGGTCATGACGCGCTGGATCGTGGTGCGGGCCTCCGGGACGATCAGCGGGGAGGGCTCGGCGCCGGACGCGGTGACCGGGGCGCCCGCGCGGGGCCGGTCGGCGACGATGTCCGCCGCGATGCGCTCGGCGAAGACCAGGCCCTCCAGGAGGGAGTTGGACGCCAGCCGGTTCGCGCCGTGCACGCCGGTGCAGGCGACCTCCCCGCAGGCGTACAGGCCGGGCACGGTCGTACGGCCCCGCAGGTCGGTGCGGATGCCGCCGGAGGCGTGGTGCGCGGCCGGGGCGACCGGGATCGGTTCGGTGACCGGGTCGATGCCGTGGGCGCGGCAGACGGCCAGGATCGTGGGGAAGCGGCGCTCCCACATCTCGGCGCCGAAGTGGCGGGCGTCGAGATACATGTGATCGGTGCCGTGCAGCTCCATCCGGCGGGTGATGGCCTTGGCGACGATGTCGCGCGGGGCCAGCTCGGCCAGCTCGTGCTCGCCGAGCATGAAGCGGGTGCCAAAGGCGTCGACGAGGTGGGCGCCCTCGCCCCGTACCGCCTCGGACACCAGCGGCTGCTGGCCCTCGGAGCCGGTGCCGAGGAAGAGGACCGTCGGGTGGAACTGGACGAACTCCAGGTCGGAGACCTCCGCACCGGCCCGCAGCGCGAGCGCCACGCCGTCGCCGGTGGAGACCGCGGGGTTGGTGGTGGCGGAGAAGACCTGGCCCATGCCGCCGGTGGCCAGCACCACCGCGGGGGCGTGCACCGCGCCGACGCCGTCGTGCTGGCCCTCGCCCATGACGTGCAGGGTCACACCGGCGGTACGGCCCTCGGCGTCGGTGAGCAGGTCCAGTACGAGCGCGTTCTCGACGGTGTGCAGGGCGGCCTCGCGGACCGCGTCGACCAGGGCTCGGGAGATCTCGGCACCCGTCGCGTCGCCGCCCGCGTGGGCGATGCGGCGGCGGTGGTGGCCGCCCTCGCGGGTCAGCGCGATGTCACCGCTCTCCGTGGTGTCGAAGCGGGCGCCGGTCTCGATGAGCCTGCGCACCGCGTCCGGGCCCTCGGTGACCAGGGTTCGCACCGCCGCCTCGTCGCACAGGCCCGCGCCCGCGACGAGGGTGTCCTCGAGATGCTGCTCGGGGGTGTCGCCCTCGCCGAGCGCGGCGGCGATACCGCCCTGCGCCCAGCGGGTGGAGCCGTCGTCGAGCCGGGCCTTGGTGACGACCACGGTGGCGAGGCCCGCCGCCGCGCAGCGCAGCGCCGCGGTGAGCCCGGCCACGCCGGAGCCGACCACCACGACATCGGCGTCGATGGACCAGCCGGGGGCGGGGGCGGTCAGCCGTATTCCGGTCACGGGGTGGCTCCGAGGGTCAGCGGGATGTTGTCGATGAGACGGGTGCGGCCCACCCGTGCGGCGACGGCGAGGATCGCCTCGCCGGTGGCGCGGTCGTCGGGGATCTCGGTGAAGTCGGCCGGGTCCACCAGCGCCAGGTAGTCCAGGGCGAGCGGGGGCTGCGCGGCCGCCGCGTCGTCGAGGATCTGGCGGGCGGCGGCACGCACCGCCGCCGGGCCGCCGTCCGGGCGGGCCAGGGCCACCGCGTGGGCGTCGGCGGCCGCACGGGCCTCGCCGAGGGCGGTGAGCGCGGCGGCCCGGCCGGCGGTGGCCGAGGTCGCCTCCGCGCGGGCGTGCAGCGCCTGCTGGGCGGCGAGCCGGTCACGGGCGGCGAACAGGGCCCGGGACAGGGCGAGGGCGGTGTGCCGCTCGGCCGGATCCAGGAAGCGGTTGCGGCTGGAGAGCGCGAGGCCGTCCGGCTCGCGGACCGTCTCCACCCCGGCGATCTCCACCGGGAAGTTCAGGTCCCGCGCCATGCGGCGGATCAGGGCCAGCTGCTGGGCGTCCTTCCGGCCGAAGAACGCGACGTCGGGGCGGGTGAGGTGGAGGAGCTTGGCGACGACGGTGAGCATGCCGTCGAAGTGCCCGGGGCGCGAGGCCCCTTCGAGCCGCTCGCCCATGGCGCCGGCCGTGATCCGGACCTGCGGTTCGCCGCCCGGGTAGACCTCGTCGACGGACGGCGCGAAAACCGCGTCCGCCCCGGCGGCGCCCGCCACGGCGAGGTCCGCGTCGAGCGTACGGGGGTAGCGCTCCAGGTCGGCCGCCTCGCCGAACTGGAGCGGGTTGACGAAGACCGTGACGACGACCTGCCCGCCGGGGCCCGCCGCCGCGCGGGCGGCGCGGATCAGGGCGGCGTGGCCCTCGTGCAGCGCGCCCATGGTCATGACGACGGCCCGTACGCCCTCCCGGGGCGCGAGGGCGGCGAGCTCGGCGGCGGTACGCAGCAGGGTGGCGGCGCCGGGGGTGTGGTCGGTCATCGGGGCTCCTCCGGTCCGGTGCCGGTGTCCGTCGTGCCGGTGTCCGTTCTGCCCGTGCCGCCCGTGCCGTCGGCCAGGACGCCGAGCAGGTCCTCCGCCAGCTCCGGCTTGAGCAGGCCGTGGGCGAGGGCGCGGTCGGCGGTGGCGCGGGCCATCGCGACGTAGCCTGCCACCGCCTGCGGGGCGTGCCTGCGCAGCTCGCCGATGTGCGCCGCGACCGTACCGGCGTCACCGCGGGCCACCGGACCGGTCAGCGCGGCGTCGCCGGAGCGCAGGGCGTTGTCGAGGGCGGCGCCGAGCAGCGGGCCGAGCATCCGGTCCGGAGCGGTGACCCCGGCCGTACGCAGCAGCTCCATCGACTGGGCCACCAGCGTGACCAGGTGGTTCGCGCCGAGGGCGAGCGCCGCGTGGTAGAGCGGGCGGGCCTCCTCCGCGATCCACTCGGGCTCGCCGCCCATCTCGATGACCAGCGCCTCGGCGGCGAGCCGCAGCTCCTCGGGGGCGGTCACCCCGAAGGAGCAGCCCGCCAGGCGCTGGACGTCCACGGAGGTGCCGGTGAACGTCATCGCCGGGTGCAGGGCGAGCGGCAGCGCGCCGGCCCGCCGCGCCGGGTCCAGGACTGCCGCCCCGTACCGTCCCGAGGTGTGGACGAGGAGCTGCCCCGGCCGCACCGCCCCCGTCCCGGCCAGCCCCTCCACCAGGCCGGGCAGGGCGTCGTCCGGCACCGTCAGAAGCACCAGATCGGCGCGCGCCAGGACCTCGGCGGGCGGCACCAGCGGCACGTCGGGAAGCAGGGCCGCCGCCCTGCGCACCGAGGCGTCGGAGACACCGGACACCGCGACCGGCCGGTGGCCGGCCAGCTGGAGGGACGCGGCGAGGGCGGGGCCGACCCGGCCCGCGCCCACGACGCCGACCGTCAGACGGGCGGGGCGGTCCTTGGCCTCGAGGGAGTCATGGGGAGCTGTTGCGTTCACTCGGCAATGCCTTCCGTTCCAGTCCGCAGGGGGTACCGGACGATTTCTCTGCATGCTACGCCAGCGTTTCGCCCGGACCGCCCGGTCGTCCACAGCCTGTGGACGAAAGTCCGTACCCCGGAAAACCGGCCCGGAAAAACCGTTCGGACCCCCGGTACTCGCTGCGTGATGATCGTCCCATGACAGACATCACAGGCACGGAGGAACATCTGTTGGACAGCACGGGGGAACAGCCGGCGGACGCACCGGTCGAGCACGGCACGCAGGACGCCCAGCGGCTGCGCAGGATCGCCGCCTGGCGCGCGGCCGGACGCGTCCTGAACAGGACGCCCATGGAACTCCCGCTCCGCGAGCGGCTGGCCGACCTGGCGGCCGGGGCCGACTCGGTCACCGACCTCGGCCGCCCCACGGACATCTACGGCGACGGGGTCGTCGCCGAGCTGGAGGAGCGCGTCGCCGGGCTGCTGGGCATGGAGGCCGCCGCGTTCTTCCCGACCGGGACGATGGCGCAGCAGGTCGCGCTGCGGTGCTGGGCCGGGCGGACCGGCAACAGCACGGTCGCGCTGCACCCGCTGGGCCACCCCGAGGTGCACGAGCGCGGGGCGCTGGGAACGGTGAGCGGGCTGCGCACGGTGCATCCGACGGACGAGCCCCGGCTGCCCACGGCGTCGGAGATCCGCGACTTCGACGAGCCGTTCGGCACGCTGATGCTGGAGCTGCCGCTGCGCGACGCCGGTTTCGTCCTGCCGACGTGGCAGGAGCTGGAGGACGTGGTGGAGGCCGCGCGGGAACGCGACGCGGTGGTGCACTTCGACGGCGCGCGGCTGTGGGAGTGCGCTCCCCACTTCGGCCGGGAGCTGCCGGAGATCGCGGCGCTCGCGGACAGCGTGTACGTGTCGTTCTACAAGACCCTCGGCGGCCTCTCCGGGGCTGCTCTGGCCGGTCCCCGCACCCTGATCGACGAGGCCCGCGTCTGGCGCCACCGGTACGGCGGCCAGCTCTTCCACCAGTTCCCCGCCGCGATCACCGCCCTGATGGGCCTGGACCGGGAGCTGCCGCGGCTGCCCTCGTACGTGGCACAGGCGAAGGTGATCGCCGGGGCGGTGGCCGAGGGCTTCGCGGCCTGCGGCACCGGCTGGTTCCGGGTGCAGCCGGAGCCGCCGCACACGCACCAGTTCCAGGTGTGGCTGCCGTACCCGGCGGACGTCCTGAGCGAGGCGGCGGTGCGGCAGGCGGAGGAGACGGGCGTGTGCCTCTTCCGCCGCTGGTTCCCCGCGTCCGCCGGACCGCCCGGAACCGCGTTCACCGAGATGACGGTGGGGCGCGAGGGGCTGGAGTGGACCGCCGCCGACGTACGGGAAGCGGTCCGGGCGTTCATGGAGCGGGTGGACGGGGCCACCACCGCCCGCTGACGCCCCTAAGTCACCGCGTCGTTTGACGGCGGCCGTCAAACGACGCGGT
>NZ_JBHJQP010000259.1:0-8021 GCF_042262625.1 Streptomyces sp. NPDC056347
CCCCGGACCGAGGTCCGGGGACGCCGCGCGTGCGCCCATTGCACCGGCCCGGGGCTCAACCCGCCGGAGCTTCGCCTCAGCCGACCGAGCTGTAGGCCACGACCCCCCGCAGGACCGCTTCCACCGCCTTGTGGGCGCTCCGCGCCACGGAACTCCCGTCCTTCGGCGCGGCGGCCGCGATCTGCCCCAGCACGTCGATCACCTGCTTGCACCACCGTACGAAGTCCCCGGCCGGCATGTCCGCCTCGCCCAGCACCTCGTCCAGCGTCCGACCCGACGCCCACATGTAGACCGCCCAGGCGAAGCCGAGATCGGGCTCGCGCTGCCCGACGCCCTCCGCCTGGTTGATCTTGAAGTCCTCCTCCAGGGCGTCCAGCCGCCCCCAGATCCGGACCATCTCGCCCATCGCCGTCTTCGCCGGCCCGGCGGGCAGCTTCGGCGCCACGGCGTCGTCGGCCTGCCGTGCCTCGTACACCAGCGCCGAAACGCACGCAGCGAGTTCGGCCGGGTTGAGCCCTTCCCAGACGCCCGCCCGCAGGCATTCGCTGGCCAGCAGGTCCAGCTCGCCGTAGAGACGGGCCAGACGGCGCCCGTGCTCGGTGACCTCGTCGTTCCGCAGGTAGTCGAGCTCGGTGAGCAGCGCGACGATCCGGTCGAAGGTGCGGGCGATGGTGTTGGTCCGGCCCTCGATCCGCCGCTCCAGCTGGCGGGTGTCGCGCTTCAGGCGGTGATAGCGCTCGGCCCAGCGCGCGTGGTCCTCGCGCTCGTCGCACCCGTGGCACGGGTGGGCGCGCAGTTCCGCGCGGTAGCGGGCGATCTCCCGGTCGTCGGCGGCGGCGGACCGCCCCTTGCGGTGCCGATCGGGCACGATGTGACCGGCCTTGGTCCGCAGCGCGGAGGCCAGGTCGCGGCGCGACTGCGGGGAGCGCGGGTTGAACGACTTCGGCACCCGCATGCGCTCCACCGCCTCCACCGGCACCGGGAAGTCGATCGAGGCGAGCCGCTTGACCTGGCGCTCGGCCGTGAGCACCAGCGGCCGCGGACCGTCGTGGTACTCGAGGCCGCGATGGCCGTGCGCGTTGGTCCGGCCGGCGGGCAGCCCGGGGTCGAGGACCAGGGCGAGCCCGGCGAACTTGCCGGTGGGCACGTGGATGATGTCGCCGGGCTTCAGCTTCTCCAGCGACGCCGCCGCCGCGGCCCGCCGCTGGGACGCGCCCTGCTTGGCCAGCTCGGTCTCGCGGTCCTTGAGCTCGCGGCGCAGCCGCGCGTACTCCTCGAAGTCACCGAGGTGGCAGGTCATGCCCTCCCGGTAGCCCTCCAGTCCCTCCTCGTTCTTCTGGACCTGGCGGGAGATGCCGACCACCGACCGGTCGGCCTGGAACTGCGCGAAGGAGGTCTCGAGCAGCTCGCGCGAGCGGTGCCGGCCGAACTGGTGCACGAGATTCACGGCCATGTTGTAGGACGGCCGGAAACTGGAGCGCAGCGGGTAGGTACGCGTACCGGCGAGCCCGGCCAGCGCACCCGGGTCCATGCCGCGCTGCCAGAGCACCACGGCGTGACCCTCGATGTCGATGCCGCGCCGCCCGGCCCGCCCGGTGAGCTGGGTGTACTCGCCGGGGGTGATGTCGGCGTGCTGCTCGCCGTTCCACTTGACGAGCTTCTCCAGCACCACCGAGCGCGCGGGCATGTTGATGCCGAGGGCGAGGGTCTCGGTGGCGAAGACCGCCTTGACCAGCCCGCGCACGAACAGCTCCTCGACGACCTCCTTGAAGGTCGGCAGCATGCCCGCGTGGTGGGCGGCGATGCCCCGCTCCAGCCCTTCGAGCCACTCGTAGTAACCCAGGACGTGGAGGTCCTCGCCGGGGATGGACGCGGTCCGCTCCTCGACGATCTCCCGGACCAGAAGCCGCTTGTCCTCGTCGTTGAGCCGCAGTCCGGCGTGCAGGCACTGCTGCACGGCGGCCTCGCACCCGGCCCGGCTGAAGATGAACGTGATGGCGGGGAGCAGCCCCTCGGCGTCCAGCCGGTCGATGACCTCGGGCCTGGACGGCGTCCAGATCCGGCTGCGCTGGCGACGCTCGCGCTCACGGTCGGCCTCGCGGACCATCTTGCCGCGGCGGCGCTCGCGGGGGTTGTAACCGCGCTGGTTCTCCATCCGGGCGAGGCGGACCAGATCGGGGTTGACCTCGCGGCGGCCCGCTCCGCGCCCGCCGTGGTCGGTCTCCTCCTCGAAGAGGTCGTATATCCGGCGGCCCGCCAGCACGTGCTGCCAGAGCGGCACGGGGCGGTGCTCGGAGACGATGACCTGGGTGTCACCACGCACGGTGTCCAGCCAGTCGCCGAACTCCTCCGCGTTGGACACGGTGGCCGACAGCGACACCAGCGTCACGGAATCGGGGAGGTGAATGATCACTTCCTCCCAGACGGCGCCGCGGAACCGGTCGGAGAGGTAGTGCACCTCGTCCATCACCACGTAGCCCAGGCCCCGCAGCGCCTGGGAGCCCGCGTACAGCATGTTCCGCAGCACCTCGGTGGTCATGACGACCACCGGGGCATCGGCGTTGACGCTGTTGTCGCCGGTCAGCAGGCCGACCTTCTCCGGTCCGTAGCGCTTGACCAGATCGGTGAACTTCTGGTTGGACAGTGCCTTGATGGGGGTGGTGTAGAAGCATTTGCGGCCCTGCTCCAGGGCCAGGTGCACGGCGAACTCGCCGACGATCGTCTTGCCCGAGCCGGTCGGGGCCGCGACGAGCACGCCCTTGCCCGCCTCCAGGGCCTCGCAGGCCTCGATCTGGTAGGGGTCCAGATCGAATTCGTACAGCTCACGGAAGGGCGCGAGTGCGGTGGCCAGCTCGGCTGCACGCGTCCGAGAAGCCTGGTATCGCTCAGCGGGTGAGAGGTCCTCTGTCATCTTGCATACGAGCCTACCCGCCGCCCATGACAGTGACGCGATCTTTAAATGACGGGGGCCGGCCCCGGTGCGAGTACCCGCACGGCGCCCGGAACACAGGTCGCGGTGAGCGGCAGCGCCCCGAGCTGTTCACCGTCCGCGTACGCCGTGACACCGGCCGCCGCCAGCTCGATCGAGGAGACCCGGTGCACGGAGACCTTGGGGTGGCTGAGGTGAGTCCCCTTGTAGACCCGGGGGAAGACCTTGAGCAGGGTGGTGCGGCTGCAGTCCCCGACCACGGTCACGTCGAAGAGCCCGTCGTCCATGACGGCGTCCGCGCAGATCCGCATGCCGCCGCCGTACGTCGTCCCGTTGCCGACGGCGATCAGGGTGGCCTCGATCTCCCGGACCGGCCCGTCGTCCAGCCTGACGCGGTACGGGATGGGCTTGAACGCGGCGAGTTCGGCGACGATCGCGAGGTCGTACTTGAACCGGCCGCCGACCCACCGCATCCGGTTCCCGCGGTCGTTGACCCGGGAGTCGAAGCCGGAGGCGAGAACCGAGCCGAACCACCGCTCGCCGACCCGGCCGAGATCGATCTCCCGTACCGCCCCGCCCTTCAGCGCCTCGGCGGCCAGCCGCCCGGCGGCCGCCGGTTCGCGGACCGGCAGCCCGAGCGCGCGGGCGAAGTCGTTCCCGGTGCCGACGGCGACGACCCCGAGCGGGGTCCTTGTCCCGGCGACCGCCTGGAGGGCGAGGGACATCATGCCGTCCCCGCCGACGGCTATCAGCGCCCCGGTCCCGCCCTCGACGGCCTCGCGGGCCCGTCGCAACGCGTCGTCGGCGTCCACGCCGAGCACCGTGCGTACGGAGAAACCTGCGTCCCGCAACGCCGAAGCGGCCGGCTGCGCGGCGTGCGCGCCCCGGCCGCTTCCCGCGGTGGGATTGACGAAGAGGGTGATCTCGCTGGTCACCCGGGGACCCTACAAGGTCAGGTGATGTCGTCGTAACCGTTGAGCGGGTCACGGTCCGAGTTCGACTGCGAGGGCAGTGACCTGGTGGACGAGACGGACTCGACCTCACCGATCTCCTCGGGAGTGAGATCCAGCTCCGAGGCTTCGTCGTCGTCGGGTCCGGCCGCCGCGATCCGTGCCTTGCGCCGGTCGTTGAGGAGCGAGACCGCCGTGGCCGCGAAGTAGAGCACCCAGATCGGTCCGGCGAGCAGCAGCATGCTCACCGGGTCGGTGCTGGGCGTGGCCACCGCCGCGAAGACGGTGATGCCCATGATCATGCCCCGCCACCAGCCGAGCATCCGCTTGCCGGTGAGGATCCCGCCGACGTTCAGCATCACGAGCAGCAGCGGCAGTTCGAAGGCGAGCCCGAAGACCACCACCATGCGCGTGATCAGGTCGAGGAGCTCGTCCAGCGGCAGCTGGTTGTCGAGGTCGGCCGGGGAGAATTCCAGCAGCACCCGCGCCATGGTGGGCAGCGTCTTGTACGCGAAGAATCCGCCGGCGAGGAAGAGCGGGAACCCCGCGCCCACGAAGGAGAGCGAGTACTTCTTCTCGTGCTTGTGCAGCCCCGGGGCCACGAAGGCCCACAGCTGGTAGAGCCAGACCGGGGACGAGAGGACGACACCGGCCATCAGGGAGACCTTGAGGGCCAGGGTGAACGGCGTGAGCAGACCGTTCAGCACGATGCGCGCGCAGGTGGCGTCGCTCTTCTTCGCCAGCTCGGCGAAGCTGTGCTCGCAGCCGACCGACTTCAGCACCGGGTTGGTGAAGAACTCGATGATGTCCTTGTAGAAGAACGCGGCCACGATCGTGACGATGACGATCCCGAGCAGGCCCTTGGCCAAACGGTTACGCAGCTCACGCAGGTGCTCCACCAAGGGCATGCGGCCCTCTGGGTCCGTCTCCTGCTTGCGGGCAGACTTGAGCAACCCACGTCCTCATCTCGTGCAGCAGGCCCTTGCCGATCAGCGCGCCTGCGTCGGCCCGTTTCTTGTCAGCGCTTGGTCGAGTCGGTCGGCTCACCGACCGGACGCGAGCTGGTCACATCGCCGGGCGCGGCCTTGATGGTACGCGGTGCGGCCTGGTCCTGGGCGGCGTCGTTGGCGGCCGGCTCGGCCGGCGTCGCCGAAGGACCGCTCTCGGACTTCATGGCCTTGGCCTCGCTCTTGAGGATGCGGGCCGACTTGCCGAGCGAGCGAGCCATGTCAGGAAGCTTCTTCGCGCCGAACAACAGAACAATGACGACGAGGATCAGGATGATCTCGGGAGCGCCGAGCCTTCCGAACATATGCGTGTACCTTCTCACCGAGGCAGCAGGGGTGGGGCGGATGGAACCTCGGACAAGGACGTCCGATCTTCTTACCGTCAGCGATCGTATCCCGCAGGAGTAAACGCAGGGCAATACCCATGCATCCGTGCGATTACGGCCCATGCCTCGCTCTCAGGGCCGCCGTGAGCAGCGTACCCTTCCGGTCGGCGAAACTGGAGGCCGCGCCCGGTCGGATCGATCCGCCCAGCTCACAGCCGTTCGCCGGGGCACGGGACAGGCGCGAAGAAGCCCCTACGGACGCAACGCCTCGCCGTTGGCGGCGAGGTCGGTCGCCGCTCGCTCCAGGTCCTCCGCGGCACGGGTGATGCGCTGGGTGGTACGCGTCACCTGCCGCCCGAGCCGCTGGACCTCGACGAAGACCCTGACGGCCAGTACGCCGAGGACGGCGATCCCGAGAAAGCCCAGGGCGATGGCGAGCATGGGCCAGAACATGCGCGGAGCCTCGATGTGTCTAGATGGTCGGACGATGTGCGACGGCAGGGGGGCGGTTCAGCACCCCTGGGGAGTGGTGTGCAGACGCAGCGTCCGCACGCCGCCCCGGGTGAGCAGTTCGACTATCCGCTCCCCGGCGGGCTTGCGGACGGCCGTGCCGCACCGCGGGCAGGTGAAGGAGTAGAACGTCGTTCTGCGGCTCGCCCCCACGGCCAGGCGGAGGGCCGCCGCGGCCAGTTCGAAGCGCTCGCGGCAGTCCGGGCAGGCGGCCTTGAACCGTACGGACTCGGAGACCACCACGGTCGGAACGCCCGACACCACGGACATCTGGCTCATATCTCCCTCGGTATCCGCTCAGACCGCGCCGTCGTCGTGGCCGTCGTCGTACCCGGCGAGCGCCGCACGGGCCGCGTCCCGCGCGCTGCGCGCCAGCTCCGGCGGGGAGACGATGCGGCCCTCGCCGCCCAGCCGCAGCGCGAGTCTGCGCAGCGAGGCCGGATCGGGGGTGCGCAGCGCGATCCGCAGTCCGCCGTCGGGCAGCTCCTGCGCGCTGTCGTGCGGGTAGTACTCGGCGACCCAGCGTCCGCCGGGGCCCACCTCGACGATGACTTCCGGGTCCTCCGCGGCCGGCTGGACGAGTCCCGCGGACAGGTCGCGCAGCTCCAGCTCGGGCGGTGCGGCGGGCTCGTCCAGCAGGCGGATCGCGGCGACCCGGTCGAGCCGGAAGGTGCGCCGGTCCTCGGAGGAGCGGCACCAGGCCTCCATATAGGTGTGCCCCACGGCGAACAGCCGGATCGGGTCCACCTCGCGCTCGGTCAGCTCGTCGCGCGCCGGCGAGTAGTAGCGCAGCCAGAGCCGGCGGCGCTCGGAGATGGCCCGGTCGACCTCGGCGAAGACGCCGCCCTCGGACTCGAAGGTGACCGAGAGCCGCGAGCTCGCCGCCCCCACCTCACCGGCCGCGGTCTCCAGCTTCGCGGTGGCCCGCAGCAGCGCCTGCCGGTCGCTCTCGCGCAGCCCCGGCAGCGTGGCCACCGCGCGGGCGGCGACCAGGAGCGCGGTCGCCTCGTCGGCGGCGAGCCGCAGCGGCTCGGCGACGTCGTCCGGGTTGTGCCACCAGATCCGGTCGCCGTCGGTGTCGATGTCGAGCAGGTCCCCGCCGCGGAAGCTGGTACCGCACATGGGCAGCACGTCGAGGTCCGAGATCAGCTCGTCCTCGGTGATCCCGAAGGCGCGGGCGACGTCCTGGACGTGGGCGCCGGGGCGCTCGCGCAGATACGTCACCAGCGAGAGCATCCGGCGGGTCTGGTCGATCGCGTTCGTGGCCATGGGTGGCGCTTCTCCCTCAGTCCTTGGCCACGGCGCGCAGCCGGTCCACCACATCGGCCCGCAGGTCGGCGGGTTCCTGTACGACGACGTCCGGACCGAACTCGACGAGCCAGGCGTCCAGGCCGTGTCCGTACGGAATCTCCAACTCGTCCCACCCGTTGCCGAGTTCCCGGACCGCGACGGCGCGCGAACGCAGCGGGTAGCCGGCGCCCGTGCGCAGCCTGATCCGCGCGGTCCTGGTGGCCGTCTCGCCCGCCCAGCTCTCGACCGTCTCGCGTACGGTCACGACGTCGGGCACCTCGGCGGTGAACGCCCCGGCCCGGGAGCGGACCCGGCCGGTGATGCGGGAGAGGCGGAAGACCCGCTCGGCGCGGCGGTCCCGGTCCCAGCCCGCCAGGTACCAGTGGCCTCGCCAGCACTCCAGCGTCCACGGCTCGACCTGGCGCTGCTCGGGCGTGGCGGCGTTGCCCTTGCGGTAGTCGAAGGTGACCGGGCGGCGGTCGCGGCAGGCCAGCATCAGGGGCTCGAAGGCCGCCTCGTGGACGGGGATGCGCGGTTCGAGGGCGCTGTGCACCTCGTAGGCGTCCTCGGCCTCCGGCATGCCCGCGGCCCGCAGCTTCTGGAGGGCGCCGCTGGCCGCACCGGCCAGCCGGGCCTGCTGCCAGACCTTGGCGGCCAGCCCGAGCGCGGCGGCCTCCTCGGCGTCCAGAGTGATCGGGGGCAGGCGGTTGCTGTCGCGACGGGCGAGATAGCCGGTCTCGCCGTCCAGGTTCTCCACGGTCTCGATGACCAGACCGAGCTCGCGCAGATCGTCCTTGTCGCGCTCGAACATCCGGTTGAAGGCGTCGTCGGAGCCCGCTTCCAGATAGGCCTCGATGGATCCGCGCAGTTCGCGCTTGCTGAGCGGACGGCGGGTCCCCAGCAGACACAGCGCCAGGTTCATCAGCCGCTCGGCCTTGGCAATCGCCATCGACGCCCCTTCTGTTTCGCTCTACGACGGTCGACCGTACCGCCCCGCGCTGCCGGGACA
>NZ_JBHJQP010000260.1:0-7969 GCF_042262625.1 Streptomyces sp. NPDC056347
CCCCGCCCCTTCGCCCGTACCGGATGATCAGCGGCGCCGTTACGCGAACCGCTGCTGCGCGCCGCCGTCGCAGCTCTGGAGCCTCAGCGGTTCCCTGGCGCCCGCCAGCGTCAGGCAGAGCCCCGTCGAGGCCGCCGGGCGCAGGGTGGCCCCGTCCCTGACGAACTGCTGGTTGGCCGCGCCGGAGCAGTTGTACAGGATGAGCCCGGCGCCCGCCTTGTAGTCGGCGCCCGGCACGTCGAGGCACCGGTCGTGGCTCAGCTCGGCGCGCAGGGTCCTGGTGCCGGAGTCGTACCACCAGCCCTGGTTGCGGCCGCCGTGGCAGTCCCAGCCGGTGACCGCGGTGCCGTTGCGGGTGACCGAGGCCGGGGCGTCCAGGCAGGTGCCGGTGGCCTCGTTCCTCACGGGCTCGAACAGGTCGTCCCAGGCCCCGGCCTGGAGGACCGGCTTCCCGGTGCTGGCCGGGTCGGCGCAGCCGGCCTCACGCAGGCCGGAGTTGTAGATCTGGGTGAGGCAGGACGCGAAGGCGCCGTGACCGCGCTCGTTGGGGTGGTAGGACTGCCGCAGCGAGTTGGAGTCCGGCGGGAAGTGCCCGAGGTCGATGTAGAGGCCGCGGGCGAAGGTGTTCTCGCTGCACACCTCGTGCCCGTGGAAGAGCCGGGAGTTGTCGAGATAGACGGCCCCGGTGTCCGCGGCGGCCTTGCGCATGCCGCGTTCGAAGGAGGGGACGGCGACGTTGCGGCCCCAGGCGGCGTCGGAGTCGTATCCGGCACAGCCGCCGGGCAGCTTGCCGGGGAAGTCCGGGTTGTCGTAGAAGTCCGGGCCGATGGGGCTCGGGTAGCCCATGACCACGAGCTTGTAGTCGCCGGCGGCGTATCCCGCGCCGGACATGACGGTCCTCAGGTCCCGCACGGTCTTCTCGACCTTGGGGACGAGTCCGTCGATGCGCGCCTGCCAGCCGCCCTCGTACTTCGGCTGGCAGGTGCCCTGGGAGAGCACCCAGCGGGTGACGCAGTCGGTCATGACCGGGCCGAACTGGAGGTCGTCGTTGGCGCCGGCGACCAGCACGATCATCTTGATCCGGGTGTTGCGCGCCTTGACGGCGAGGTTGTCGCTCTGCACCAGCTCGTCGGCGTACTGCTTGGAGCCGCCGATCACGATGTTGCCGGTGTAGGCGCCGGAGCAGGCGACGTTGTACGTGACGTCCGCCGGGATGCCGGTGCGGTGGATGGCGGAGTCGGGCGAGCGGTGGCACCAGTTGTCGGGGCCGTTGGTGCCGGCCTCGTAGTTGCCGACGCCCTCGCCGGAGATCTCGCTGTCGCCCAGCGAGATCAGCCCGGTCTTGCGCTGGGCCATGGGCCGCTCCGCCGGGTCGCCGTACAGCTTGGTGGCCTCGGCGGCGCGGATCGCCTCCAGTTCGGGCGGGAGCGGTGTGGACGCGGCGGCGCGGGAGCCGGTCCCGTCCGCCGCGTTCGCCGCCGGGCCGGTGGCGAAGGCCGCTCCTCCGAGCGCCGCCGCGATGGCCGCGGCCGCCGCGACCGTACGGCGGAGTCTGCTCCTGGTACGCCTCATGGCGCCTCCCCGGGTTGTGGTTACCCCCGGTATTTACTGGTCGGTAGCTCCATTGGGAATAGAAAGAACAAGACAAGTGCTCAACTTTTTCAGGAGGTTGAACGAGATGGACGAGTCACGAACCGGCGCCGTATCCCCCGCGGACGGCACGGAATTCCGCGTCGAGCACGATTCGATGGGTGAGGTCAGGGTGCCCGCGGCCGCCAAGTGGCGGGCCCAGACGCAGCGCGCGGTGGAGAACTTCCCGATCTCCGGGCAGCGCCTGGAGAAGGCCCACATCGAGGCCCTGGCCCGGATCAAGGCCGCCGCCGCGAAGGTGAACGCGGAGCTGGCGGTGGTGGACCCGGAGATCGCCGCGGCCATCGAGTCGGCCGCCGCCGAGGTCGCCGAGGGACGCTGGGACGAACACTTCCCGGTCGACGTCTTCCAGACCGGCTCGGGCACCTCGTCCAACATGAACACCAACGAGGTGCTGGCCACGCTCGCCACCGAGCGGCTGGGCCGCGAGGTCCACCCGAACGACCACGTCAACGCCTCGCAGTCGTCCAACGACGTCTTCCCCTCCTCCATCCACATCGCGGCCACCGCTGCCGTCACCCGGGAGCTGATCCCGGCACTGGACCATCTGGCGTCCTCCCTCGAACGGAAATCCGTCGAGTTCGCCTCGGTGGTGAAGGCGGGACGTACGCATCTGATGGACGCCACGCCCGTCACCCTCGGCCAGGAGTTCGGCGGCTACGCGGCGCAGATCCGGTACGGGGTCGAGCGGCTGCGCGCCTCGCTGCCCCGCCTCGCCGAACTGCCGCTGGGCGGCACGGCCGTCGGCACCGGCATCAACACCCCGCCCGGTTTCTCCGCCGCCGTCATCGCCGAGGTGGCCCGCGCCACCGGACTGCCGCTGACCGAGGCCCGCAACCACTTCGAGGCGCAGGGGGCGCGGGACGGCCTGGTCGAGACCTCGGGCCAGCTCCGTACGATCGCCGGCTCGCTCACCAAGATCGCCAACGATCTGCGCTGGATGTCGTCCGGCCCGCGCACCGGCCTCGCCGAGATCAGCCTGCCCGACCTCCAGCCCGGCTCGTCGATCATGCCGGGCAAGGTCAATCCGGTCGTCCCGGAGGCGGTGCTGATGGTGGCCGCGCAGGTCACCGGGAACGACGCGACGGTCGCCGCGGCCGGCGCGGCCGGCAACTTCGAGCTGAACGTGATGCTGCCGGTCATCGCCAAGAACCTGCTGGAGTCGGTGCGGCTGCTGGCCAACGCCTCCCGGCTGCTGGCCGACCGCACGGTCGACGGCATCACCGCCGACGCCGAACGGGCCCGGGAGTACGCCGAGTCCTCCCCCTCCGTCGTCACCCCGCTGAACAAGTACATCGGCTACGAGGAGGCCGCGAAGGTCGCCAAGAAGTCCCTCGCCCAGCGCCGCACCATCCGCGAGGTGGTCCTGGAGTCGGGCTACGTCGAACGCGGCGACCTGACCCTGGAACAGCTCGACGAGGCGCTCGACGTCCTGCGCATGACCCGGCCGTGACCCGCGGGCCCCGGTGCCCGCCACCCGGACCGGGCCGGGGGGCGGGGCCGGTGCGGCGGACCGCGAGGCGGAGAAGGGCATCGGGCCGGGTCTCCCCCGCCCGCACGGAACCGGGGGCCCGGGGAAGGCGCGTCGGCGGGTGACGACGACACGGCGAAGCGCGGTGCCGGGGCGCCCGAGCCGGACACGCTCCGAACGACAGGCCCTAAAATCCGGCCATGGCAGGTACCGGAGAGATTGAGCGCTGGGCGCCGGGCGAGCAGATCCTGTGGCGCTACCGCCGCAACGGCGCGTCGGCGGGGAACCGGGGGCCGGGCAGCGGAGGACCGGGCAGCGGGAGCGGGGGGCCCATCCACATCTGCCGCCCCGTCACCGTGGTCCAGGACACCGACGAGCTGCTCGCGGTCTGGGTGGCGCCCGGTACCCAGTGCGTGAAGCCGGTGCTGACGGACGGCCGGGACGTGCACACCGAACCGCTCGCCACCCGCTACACCGCCCCGCGCACCACGGCCCGCTCCCCCTGGCTGGGCAACGGGGTGCTGAAGCTCGCGCGGCCGGGGGACCCGTGGTCGGTCTGGCTGTTCTGGGAGCCGCTCTGGCGGTTCCGCAGCTGGTACGTGAACCTGGAGGAGCCGGGGACCCGTTGGCGGGGCGGCGTCGATTCCGAGGATCACTTTCTCGACATCTCCGTCTACCCGGACCGCAGCTGGGTCTGGCGCGACGAGGACGAGTTCGCCATGGCGCAGCGGGCCGGTCTGATGAATCCGGGGACCGCGCGCCGGGTGCGCGAGGCGGGCCGGGCGGCCGTCGCGCTGATCGAGGGCTGGGGAGCCCCGTTCCGGGACGGCTGGGAGCACTGGCGGCCGGATCCACAATGGCGGGTTCCCGTACTGCCGGATGACTGGGACCGCACCCCCTCCGCCATGCCGTCGTGAGACCCTTGGTGCATCCCAGGAGGGCAAACGTAGGATCGCCCTCCGGGGAGCCGCTCCGCTCCGACCGGGAGGCGCGGCACCGCACCTGACCACAAGTCACCGCACGAGCACCACGCACTGCATGAGCTGTACGAGCCGCATCAGGCGTACGAATCGTATGAACCACTTCGAGGGGGTGGAGACGTGCTCGCCGTTGCCCGCCCCGTCGCCGGAAACGTTGTCACCGGACCGTTCCGCAGGCATCAGGTTTCAGCCCCTCGTTCCGGGGCATCCGGTGACAGCCGTTGTTATCGCCGCTCCTGCGGGGGCACAGTAACGCCCCAGCAGGCGATCGCCTCGTACAACCGGCCCGGACGGACGGAACCCCACGCGTGACGGAGCATCCCACCTCCCACGAAGGCCGGCAGCCTCTGGCCGCCCGGTCGCAGGAACGTACCCGGCCACGGCAGCAGGACGCCGCACCGGCCGCTTCGCCTGCCGCTGCGGCGATTCCCGGCCCCGCCCCGGCGCCCGCCCCGGGAGCCGCCCCCGCGGGGCTCGACCCGCAGGCCGCGGTCCGCCGCGAGGGCGACCGGCTGCGGTTCGTCGGCGCCGCCACCCGGCGGATCGCCCGCGGCATAGACCTGGACGAGATCGTGCTGGGCCTGTGCCGGGCCAGCGTGCCGACGTTCTCCGACGCCATACTCGTCTACCTGCGCGACCCGCTCCCGGTCGGGGACGAGCGGCCGGTCACCCCCTTCGTGCTGCGGCTGCGCCGGTCGGACCGGCTGCGGCTGAGCGAGGAGGAGACGGAGGGCCCGCCGGAGACCGAGCGGCTGCGGCTGCCGGTGATCGATCCGCACGGCGACCTGACGCCCGCGGCCGAGCTGTGCGAGGTCCGCTCCGGCGGCGCGCTGGACGAGGTGCTGCGCGGGGTGCGGCCGGTCTTCGGCGACTCGGCGGCGGCCCGGGCGGCCCTGCCCGAGCTGCTCGGCGTCGGCCGGACGGTGCCGACCGGGCATCGCGCGATCCTCGCCCCGCTGCGCGGCCGCCGGCGGGTGATCGGCGCCGCCGTCTTCCTGCGCGGTACGGAGCGGCCGTCCTTCGAGGCCAACGATCTGCTGGTCGCGGCCCAGCTGGCGACGCACACCGCGCTCGGCATCGACAAGGCCGTGCTGTACGGCCGCGAGGCGTACATCGCCGACGAGCTCCAGCGCACGATGCTGCCCGACTCGCTGCCGCAGCCGACCGGTGTCCGGCTCGCCTCCCGCTACCTCCCGGCCGCCGAGACGGCCCGCGTCGGCGGCGACTGGTACGACGCGATCCCGCTCCCCGGGAGCAGGGTCGCCCTGGTGGTGGGCGACGTCATGGGCCACTCCATGACGTCCGCCGCGATCATGGGCCAGCTGCGCACCACCGCGCAGACCCTCGCCGGGCTCGACCTGCCGCCGCAGGAGGTGCTGCACCACCTCGACGAGCAGGCGCAGCGGCTCGGCAGCGACCGCATGGCGACCTGCCTGTACGCGGTGTACGACCCCGTCAAGCACCGGATCACCGTCGCCAACGCGGGCCATCCGCCGCCCGTCCTGCTCCATCTGGGCGGCCGCGCGGAGGTGCTGCGGGTGCCCGCCGGCGCCCCGATCGGGGTGGGCGGGGTGGACTTCGAGGCGGTCGAGCTGGACGCTCCCGCCGGGGCCACGCTGCTGCTGTACACGGACGGTCTGGTGGAGTCCCGGCTGCGGGACGTGTGGACGGGGATCGAGCTGTTGCGCGAGCGGCTGGCCGCCACGGCCCGGCTGACCGGCCCGGACCACTCGCCGCCGCTGGAGGCGCTCTGCGACGACGTGCTGGACATGCTCGGCCCGGGTGACCGGGACGACGACATCGCGCTGCTCGCCGCCCGGTTCGACGGGATCGCGCCGAGCGATGTCGCGTACTGGCACCTGGAACCGGAGGAGACGGCCCCCGGGAAGGCCCGCAGGCTGGCCCGCCGGGCGCTGAGCCGGTGGGGGCTGGACGATCTGTCCGACGCGGTGGAGCTGCTGGTCAGCGAGGTGGTCACCAACGCGGTCCGCTACGCGGAGCGACCGGTGACGCTGCGGCTGCTGCGTACCGACATCCTGCGCTGCGAGGTCGGCGACGACTCCCCGCAGCTGCCCCGGCAGCGCCGGGCGCGGGACATGGACGAGGGCGGCCGGGGCCTGTTCCTGGTGAACCGGATGGCCAGGCGGTGGGGGGCGACGCGGCTCTCGACCGGCAAGGTGGTGTGGTTCGAGATGCCGCCGCGCGGCCAGTAACGGCGCCGTTCTCCGTACGGGTGCGCCGCGTGATGCCCCGTACGGAGGGTGACGAAATGTTGCCGACCTCCTGTCGGCGGGTTTCACTCGGTCGTGAACGAGACGACCTGGCCGAAACCCCACCGACGGGAGGACGCTCGTGCCCGAGGAATCCACGACCCCGAACACCGCGTACACCACCAACAACGCCGGAATCCCAGTGGAGAGCGACGAGCACTCGCTCACCGTCGGAGCCGACGGACCGATCCTGCTCCAGGACCACTACCTCATCGAGAAGATGGCCCAGTTCAACCGTGAACGGGTCCCCGAGCGGGTGGTCCATGCCAAGGGGTCGGGAGCGTACGGCCACTTCAGGGTGACCAACGACATCAGCCAGTTCACCAAGGCCGACCTGTTCCAGCCGGGCAAGGAGACCGCCATGCTGGCGCGTTTCTCCACGGTCGCCGGTGAGCAGGGCTCTCCCGACACCTGGCGCGACCCGCGCGGCTTCGCGCTGAAGTTCTACACCGAGCAGGGCAACTACGACATGGTCGGCAACAACACGCCGGTCTTCTTCGTACGGGACCCGATGAAGTTCCAGGACTTCATCCGCTCGCAGAAGCGCCGCCCGGACAGCGCGGTGCGCGACCACGACATGCAGTGGGACTTCTGGACGCTGTCCCCGGAGTCCGCGCACATGGTGACGTGGCTGATGGGCGACCGGGGCATCCCGAAGACCTACCGCAACATGAACGGCTACAGCTCGCACACCTACATGTGGGTGAACGCGGGCGGCGAGCGGTTCTGGGTGAAGTACCGCTTCAAGACCGACCAGGGCATCGACTTCTACCCGCAGGACGAGGCCGACCGGATGGCCGGGGTGGACGGCGACGTCCACCGCCGCGATCTGTACGAGGCGATCGAGCGCGGCGACCACCCGAGCTGGACGCTGTACGTCCAGGTGATGCCGTTCGCCGACGCGCCGGACTACCGGTTCAACCCGTTCGACCTCACGAAGGTGTGGCCGCACGCGGACTATCCGGAGATCGAGGTCGGGCGGATGACGCTCGACGAGAACCCGGAGGACTTCTTCGTCCACATCGAGCAGGCGTCCTTCGAGCCGTCGAACCTGGTGCCCGGCATCGGTCCGTCGCCCGACAAGATGCTGCTCGGCCGGCTCTTCTCGTACCCGGACACCCACCGGTACCGGATCGGCCCGAACTACGCGCAGCTGCCCCCGAACCGTCCGCGGTTCGGCCGGAACTCGTACGCGAAGGACGGCCCGATGCGGTACGAGCCGAGCCGTACGGGAGCGGTGTACGCGCCGAACTCCTACGGCGGCCCGGCGGCGGACACCGCGCGCTACGGCGACCCGGCGGGCTGGGCGACGGCGGGCGAGATGGTCCACGAGGCGTACAAGCTGCACAGTGAGGACGACGACTGGGGCCAGGCGGGCACGCTGGTGCGCACGGTGATGGACGACCCGCAGCGCGAGCGGCTGGTGACCAACATTTCCGGCCATCTGCTGGACGGGGTGAGTGCCCCGGTGCTGGAGCGGGCGCTGCAGTACTGGCGCAATGTCGACAAGGACCTCGGCGACCGGATCGCCAAGAAGGTCAACGGCGGCTGATCACGGCCCGCGAGGACGGGTGAGGGGCGGTGCCGGAATCCGGCAC
>NZ_JBHJQP010000261.1:0-7941 GCF_042262625.1 Streptomyces sp. NPDC056347
CGACCGGCCCGGGTCCGTTTCGCCAGGACAGCGGCGGGTCAGTGGCGTGTCAGGAGCCGGTGCTTGGCTTGGCCCTCACTCCCATCCCGTCATCTGGTAGGTCACCATGCCCTTCGTCACGGTCAAGGACGGCACGCAGCTGTATTACGAGGACTGGGGGAAGGGCCGGCCGGTCGTCCTCCTCTGCTCGGCCACGATGAACTCCCGCATGTGGGAGTTCCAGGCCCCCTACCTGGCCGAGCGCGGTCTGCGCTGCATCCTGCCGGACCGGCGCGGCTTCGGCCGTTCCGACCGGCCCTGGGACGGCTACGACTACGACACCCTGGCCGACGACCTCGCCTCGCTCATGGACCACTTGGGGCTGCGGGAGGTCACCGTCGTCGGTTACGCGATGGGCGGCGGCGAGGCGGTGCGCTATCTGGCCCGGCACGGCTCGGACCGCGTGTCGCGCCTCGCCCTGGTGTGCGCCACGACGCCGTATCTGCTGCGCGGCCCCGACAACCCGGACGGCATCGACCCCGCCGTCCTCGATCAGATCGCGGCCGCGATGACCGCGGACCGGGCCCGGTACGTGTCCGACATCGCCGTCCCGTTCTTCGGCGGCCCCGAGGCGAGCGCGCAGTCGCTGACGGTCTCGCCCCAGCTGGTGGACTGGATGACCGGGCAGGCCCTCGACAGTTCGCTGCGCGCCACGGTGGAGATCACCCGCACGCTGTTCACCGAGGACCTGCGCGAGGACGTGCGGGGCGTCGGCGTGCCGACGCTCATCGTCCACGGGGACTCGGACCCGAGCGCGCCGCTCGATCTGTGCGCGCGCCGGACCGCGGCCCTGGTCCCGGACAGCGAGCTCGTCGTGTACGAGGGAGCGGCGCACGGGCTGTTCGCGACCCACGCGGACCGGCTGAGCGCCCAGCTGCTGGAGTTCGCCAAGGGGTAGGCCGCGCCCGGCGGACCAGGGCCGGGCACGGTGCACCGGCCGGGCAGGGCACCGTGTCCGGCCGGTCCGGTCCAGGTCTTCTCAGGACCAGGTGATCAGCCGCTTGGGCTGTTCGAGGACGGCCGCGGTGTCGGCGAGGACCTTGGAGCCCAGCTCGCCGTCGACGAGGCGGTGGTCGAAGGACAGGGCGAGCGTGATGACCTGGCGAGGCTTCACCCGGCCCTTGTGGACCCACGGCCGGAGCTTGATCGCGCCGGCCGCGAGGATCGCGGACTCGCCGGGATTCAGGATCGGCGTGCCCGTTTCGACGCCGAAGACGCCGATGTTCGTGATCGTCACCGTGCCGTCCCGCAGCGCGGCGGGGGGTGTCCTGCCCGCGCGGGCGGTGGTCACCAGCTCGCTCATTTCCGCGGCGAGTTCGGGGAGGGTCCTGGCGTGCGCGTCCTTGATGTTCGGCACGATCAGGCCGCGCGGGGTGGCCGCCGCGATGCCCAGGTTCACGTAGTGCTTCTGGACGATCTCCTGGTTCTGCTCGTCCCAGGCCGCGTTGATGCCCGGGTTGCGGCGGATCGCCACGAGCAGTGCCTTGGAGACCAGCAGCAGCGGGTTGACCCGCAGCCCCTCGAAGGCCTTGTCCTGCCTGAGCTCCTCGATCAGCTTCATCGTCCGCGTCACGTCCGCCGTCACGAACTCCGTGACGTGCGGAGCCGTGAACGCCGACGCGACCATCGCCTGCGCGGTGGCCCTCCGCACGCCCTTGACCGGGGTGCGGGTCTCCCGCGCGTCCGCGGCCGCCACGGGGGCGGGTGCGGAGGGGGCGGGCGCCGCCGTCGGGCGCGGGGGTTGCCGCCGCGGGGCGGCCGGGCCGAGGACCGCGTGCACGTCGTCGCGCGTCACGGTTCCGCCGGGTCCCGAAGGGATCACCACACGCAGGTCGACGCCGAGGTCCTTGGCGAGCTTGCGCACCGGCGGCTTCGCCAGCGGGCGCGCGTCCGCCCCGTTGCTCCGCAGGGGTGGTGGTGGCACCGCCGTCGTGCGGGCACGTCGCTTGGTGGCGGACTCGGCGACGCCGTACCCGACGAGCACCGGCTGCCGCCCCTGGGGCGCCGCCTCCCCCGCCGCTCCGGTTTCCGTCTCCGTCTCCGTTTCTGCTTCTGCTTCTGCTTGGGTGACCGTGATGATCACCGCGCCCACGTCCACCGAAGCGCCCTCGGGAAAGCGCAGTTCTCCGACCACACCCGTGTACGGGATCGGCAGTTCGACGGCCGCCTTCGCCGTCTCGACCTCGCACACCACCTGGCCGTCCGTCACCGGATCGCCGGGCCGGACGTACCAGGCGAGGATCTCCGCCTCGGTCAGTCCCTCGCCCACGTCGGGCATCTTGAACTCGTGCACCACAGCCGGGCCTTTCTCTCAGTACGCGAGTGCGCGGTCAACGGCGTCCAGGACCCGGTCCAGGTCCGGCAGGTACGTCTCCTCGAGACGCGCCGGGGGGTAGGGAGCGTGGTATCCGCCGACGCGGAGCACCGGGGCCTGCAGGTGGTAGAAGCAGCGCTCGGTGATCCGGGCGGCGATCTCGGCGCCGGAGCCGTAGAACACCGGCGCCTCGTGGACCACGACGAGGCGGCCGGTCCTCTCGACCGAGGCCTGGATCGTGTCGAAGTCGATCGGTGACATCGAGCGCAGGTCGATGACCTCGATCGACTTGCCCTCCTCCTCGGCCGCCGCGGCCGCCTCCAGGCAGACCTTCACCATCGGCCCGTACGCCACCAGCGTCAGGTCGCCGCCCCCGCGTACGGTGCGCCCCTGGTGCAAGGGGGATGTGGCGGCCTCCGTGTCGACGTCGCCCTTGTCCCAGTAGCGCCGCTTCGGCTCGAAGAAGATCACCGGGTCGTCGCTCCGGACGGCCTGCTGCATCATCCAGTACGCGTCGTTCGCGTTCGACGGCGAGACCACCTTCAGGCCCGCGACATGCGCGAACAGCGCCTCGGGCGACTCGCTGTGGTGCTCCACCGCGCCGATGCCGCCGCCGTACGGGATACGGATGACGACGGGCAGCCTGATCTTGCCGAGCGCACGGGCGTGCATCTTCGCGAGCTGCGTGACGATCTGGTCGTACGCCGGGAAGACGAACCCGTCGAACTGGATCTCCACCACGGGGCGGTACCCGCGCAGCGCGAGCCCGATCGCCGTGCCGACGATGCCCGATTCGGCGAGCGGGGTGTCGATGACCCGCTCCTCGCCGAAGTCCTTCTGGAGCCCGTCGGTGACGCGGAAGACACCGCCGAGCTTGCCGACGTCCTCACCCATGACGAGGACCTTGGGGTCGGTGTCCAGGGCCTTGCGCAACGACTCGTTGATCGCCCTCGCGATCGCAAGTTTCCGTACCGCCATGGCTACGCCGCCTCCCCATCCGCGGCGATGCCGCTGTCGGACGTGATGAACGAGGCCCGGTACGCGGCGAACTCGGCCCGCTCCTCGGCCACGAGCGGATGACCGTCCGCGTACACGTTGTCGAAGATGCGTTCCGGGCTGGGGTCGGCCGTCTCGCGCAGCCGGGCGCGCAGGCGGACCGCGCGTTCCTCGCATGTGGCGTCGACCCGGGTGAAGAAGTCCTCGTCCGCCCAGCCCTCGCGTTCCAGGAGCGTCCTGAGGCGGGCGATGGGGTCGCGGCGCCGCCAGTGCTCGAGTTCTTCGGGGTCGCGGTACTTCGTGGGGTCGTCGGAGGTGGTGTGCGCGCCCATCCGGTAGGTGTAGGCCTCGATCAGGGTGGGCCCCTCGCCCGATCGGGCGCGCTCGAGGGCCCACTCGGTGACGGCCCGGCAGGCGAGCACGTCGTTGCCGTCGACCCGGACACCGGGGAAGCCGAAGCCCTGCGCGCGCTGGTGGAGCGGCACCCGGGTCTGCTTCTCATTGGACTCGGAGATCGCCCACTGGTTGTTCTGGCAGAAGAACACGACGGGGGCGTCGTAGACGGCGGCGAAGTTGAACGCCTCGCTGACGTCGCCCTGGCTCGTGGCCCCGTCGCCGAAGCAGGTCAGGACGGCGCCCGGGGCGCCGTCCTTGGCGAGGCCCATCGCGTAGCCGGTGGCGTGCAGCGCCTGGGAGCCGATGACCAGGGTGTAGAGGTGGAAGTTCTTCTCGGCCGGGTCCCAGCCGCCGTTGCTGACTCCGCGGAACATGCGCAGCAGGTGGAGCGGGTCGACGTCGCGGCACAGGGCTATTCCGTGGTCGCGGTAGCTGGGGAAGACGTAGTCCTGTGCTTCGAGGGCGTGGCCCGCGCCGATCTGGGCGGCCTCCTGGCCGAGCAGGGACGGCCAGAGGCCGAGTTCGCCCTGGCGTTGCAGTGTCACGCCTTCGGCGTCCATGCGCCGGCTCCACGCCATGTCGTGGTAGAGGTCGCGGAGTTCCTGGGCGGAGATCTCGACGCGGTAGTCGGGGTGAGGGACCAGCTCCCCTTCATGGGTGAGGAGTTGAACGGTTCCCGTTGTCACGTGCGCCTCCTGGCAATCCATGGGGACCGCTACGGTCCTGCTGCAGATCCTGGCCGGATCGTGTGGAGTTCCACTTGAAGCCCTCCGGGCCGGTGCTCCGGCGGGCCGGTGTCTCGGAGCCTGTGCCTCAGTCGATGCCGCGGACGATGTGCGACTCGGTCGTGACGGACGCCTCGTCGTCCGCCCCGGCGAGCCGCAGCGGCGGGGCCGCGGCCCCGCGGAGCAAGTGGCTGTGCGCGTGGCGGAGGGGCTGCTGGCTCTCCTGCGGATCGTCGTTCACCGGTTGGTCCCTTCGTGGACTGCGCTGTCCCGGGCCTGGGGTCGAAGGAGGAGAACTGGGGGGAAGAAGAGGGAGGAAAAGGGAGGAAGGGTTGGGGGACGGGAGCCGGCTGCTGCGCGTCTTTCTGTGGGAAGAACGCGCAGCCGCCGATCCGTCCGTCCGGCAGCCGCCCCGGTTCGAGCGGCGCCGCGGCCCGACGGCCTTGTGGGCCCTGCCACGGCCTCCGTACGGGTGTCCCTGCCGACGCGGGATGTGTGCGCCGCGCCATGATTCGACTGTGGCCCCGGGGGTTCAAGAAACGCTGGAGTCCTGCTTCAACTCGCAGGTCAGGGCCGCTCACCGGGTGTGCGGTGTCAGCGGTCGAAGGTGTTCGACGCGAGTCCGCGGCCCGTGCGCCGGGCGTAAACGAGCCCGCCGGCGAACACCACCGGGAACAGCCACGGCAGGTCGCCCACGAAGGCCGACCGGCTGCCGGTGACGAGGTCGAAGTTGTACACGATGAGCCACACGCTGGCGCCGAGGCCCACGACGGCGAGCAGCGGTGCGACCAGGCCCCGCCACGTCCCGTGCGCGACGCCCTTGCGGCGCAGTCCGAGTACCGAGAGCGCGGCGAGGGCCTGCAGGACGACGATGCCGAGGGTGCCGAGGCCGAGGGTGACGGCCGCGAAGTCCGCGTAGGGGTCGAGTCCCGCCACCAGGGCGAGGGTGACGGCGAGGGCGTTCACGACGGACTGGACGACGCTGGCGCGGTGCGGGGAGTGGTGCCGGGTGTGCAGCGCCCCGAGGTCCCGGGGCAGGAGCCCGTCGGCGGCGATGACCTGCGTGTAGCGGTTGGTGGCGCTGTGCAGGGCGAGCAGGGCGGCGAACATGCTGGTGCAGAGCATGACCTGGAGGCAGGTGCCGCCCGCGGAGCCCAGGTAGTCGTCGCCGAGGTTGAAGAACAGGTTGCCCATCTGCTCGCTCGCCGCGGTGCGCACGGTGCCGCTGCCGATCGCGCCCACGGCGAGCCAGCTGGTGAGGGCGTAGAAGCCGGTGATGAGGACGACGGCACCGAGCATTGCGCGGGGCACGCTGCGGCGCGGGTTGCGTGCCTCGTTGCCGTACAGTGCCGCCGATTCGAAGCCGATGAACGATACGAAGGCGAACATCAGGGACACGCCGAGGCCGGGCCCGGTCACTTCGGAGGCCGAGAAGGAGGCGGCGGGCAGGGCGTGTGTGCCGTGGCGGCCGAGGACCGCGATGTCGAGTACGAGCAGGACGCCGATCTCGCAGGCCATGAGCAGGGCGAGCAGCCGGGCGCTGACGCCGATGTCGCGGTAGCCGAGGACCGCGGTGAGGGCGATGCCCACGGCGGCGCACAGGGCCCAGGAGACGTTGATGCCGTGGGCGGCGAGGACGAGGTGGGTGAAGTAGCCGAGGGCGCCGGCGATGCCGATGGTCGCGCAGTTGTAGGCGATCAGCGCGACGTAGCCGACGCCGACGGCCGGGGCGCGGCCCAGTCCGTCGGCGACGCTCGCGTAGAAGCCGCCGTTGCCGCCGGTGCGGCGGGTGCTGACGGTGTAGCCGGTGGAGAAGCAGAGCAGGATGAGGCCGGCCACGGTGAACGCGGCGGGCACTCCGGCCCCGTTGCCGGAGGCGAAGGCGAGCGGCACGGTGCCGACCATCGCGGACAGGGGGGCCGCGGCGGCGACGATGACGAAGAGGATGTGCCGGGTGCTCAGGCCCGTCCGTGCGGAGGGCGGGGTGTCGTCGCGGACGGCGGCGGGGGGTGTCTGGGTACTGGTCACGGCTGGCTCCTGGAGACGGGAAGGGGCATGGGACGGCACATGGGGGGCGAGGGCGGGCGGCGCGGCGCCGGGCCGGTGCCGGGTGCGGCCGCGTACGGGCTCGTACGGGTCCTGCCGCGCCCTCGTGCGGGCGGTCCTGGCGGCATGCCGTCCGCGCGGCCCTCGCTGCTGCCGGCGCCTTCCCCGCGGGGCGCCGCGGCAGCACGGGCGGTACGGGGGTCGAGCGGTACGGGCGGTGCGGTGGTGCGGGGCTCCGCGCGGCCCCCCTGGGAGAGGGGTGCCGCGCGCGGGCGGCCTTGTTCAGGCGGCCTCGGCCGGTTCCGCGGGCACGGGGGTGTGGAAGTCGCGCCGGTACCACAGCAGGGGCGGTGTGTTCTCGTCGCGGGTGCGGATCTCCAGGGGCGTGCCGAGGAGCAGGTCGTGATCGCCCGCGCGGATGACGTCGACGGTCCCGCAGCGCAGCAGGACCTTGGCGTCGGGCAGGAAGGGAAGCGCCGTGCGGCCCTCCCACTCGCCGAACTCTCCCGCCTCGAACCGGTCGACGCCGCGGGTGGCGAATCGCTGGGCGATGGGCCGGTGCCGCTTGCCGAGGACGTTCACGGTGAATTCCTCGGCGCTCGACATGGCCGCGTGGCAGCTGGAGCTGAGCGCGATGCCCACCAGGATCAGCGGCGGGTCGAGGGAGACCGATGACACCGAGCTCGCGGTGAATCCCCAGCGCCGCCCGGTGCTGTCGCGTCCGGTGATCACCGAGACGGGGGCGGCGAGCAGCGCCATCGCGTCCTTGAACAGCTGGGCGTCGGGGATCCGTTTCTGAGCTGTGCTCATGAGTGTGCTCCTTGTGGGAGGGGGCCGCGCGGGCGCTGAGCCGGTGCCGAAGCCCGGCGCCAGAGACCATCGCAAGGACCGCTCAAGACCTGCTCGAAACCGCGGGGAGCGGGGGGTGCGGGCGATGCCGAGTCAAGTCGGGATTGAGCGGCGGGCGCCAGGATGGGGCGAAGCAACGCTGGCCGTTGGAACACGTAAGGAGTTGCACATGGCGGACAGGGAGCCGGTCATGCCCGAGGGCGAGATCCTCGGCTGGCTCACGGACAGGCTGGGCACCCACGTGTCCCTGCCGGTGGAACAGATCAACCCCGATGTCCCGTACGTCGAGTACGGGCTCGACTCCGTCGCCGCGCTCGGCCTGTTCGGTGACATCGAGGAGACGTTCGGCATCATGCTCGATCCCGTCGTGGCCCTGGAGCGGTCGACGGCCCGGCTGCTGGCCTCCTACCTGACGGCGGAGGTGGCCGAGGTCGTCCACAGCTGAGTTCCGGTGTCGGAACCCGGGTCCGGGCGCGCGGTGCCCGGCCCGGGTTCGGGCACGGGTGCCGCGATGCCGGCGTGCGTGCCGTGCCGGGTGCCGGGCGGGGCCGGGTTCCTCTTCGAGGGGGCCGGCCC
>NZ_JBHJQP010000262.1:0-7881 GCF_042262625.1 Streptomyces sp. NPDC056347
GGTGCGGCCGGCGAGCGCGAGCGCGAGCAGGGCTCCCGCCGCGGCGACGGCCGGGGCGGCGCTCACCGCCGGGCCGGAGGCCGTGCCCGCGGCGGCCGTCCGGTGCCCGGCGGCGCGGGGTGCGGGCGCGGTGGACGGGTCGTAGCCGCCCGCCTTGCCGGAGCGGGCGTATCCGGAGCCGGGGAGCTTGTCGCCGTAGGCGGCGCGCACCCGGGCACGGTAGGCGGCCAGGGTGGTGCCGCGGGCACCGACGGCGTGGACCGCGTCCTGGTCGAGCGGGAGCACCTTCGTCCCCTTCTGGACGTACCAGGCGTCGATCTGCGGCTCGCGGAAGACCGTGCCGCCGGGCAGTTTCCGGGCGCCCGCGGCGGCGTACCGGGATTCGTCGTCGCCGGTGGCGATGTTCACCACCTGCCAGGTGCCGTCCGTCCCTTCCTTCGGAAGGGACCACAGGGACGCCTTCTGGCCGTCCGAGGAGACGGCGGTGGTGGCGAGGTAGTCGAGCCGGGCGACGGGCGCCCCCGGCTTCCCGGCCACGAAGTCCGCGTCGAGGGTGCGCACCGGGACGGTGGCGCCCTCGATGCGGGGTGCCGCGGCCGATCTGCCGACCGTTCCCTCGCGGGCGAAGAACCGGGCCAGGGTGTCCAGTGTCGCGGGCTCGGCGGCGGCCTGCCGGGCGGCGGCCAGGGCGTCCGGGCCCGCGGTCGGTCCGGTGGCGGCGGCCGCCCCGGGGGCCGCGACGGTCAGCAGGGCGCAGCCCGCCAGTACCCCGGTGGCGGCCAGGGCCGCGGCGGTGGACCGGGCGGTCCGCGAAGGGGGTGCGGACCGTGGGGTGTGCGGGGCGCGGGCGGTCCCGTGGCTCATCGCGTCACGCTCCGATCCGGTAGAGGGAGTGGGTCCAGGCGAACTCCTCGTTGTTCACGTACCAGGCGTGCGAGGCCCAGTTGTAGCGGTTGCTGGAGGGCCAGGGGTCGCCCCAGTAGACCCAGCTGCCCGAGTCGTCGTACCCGTACAGGACGTGCATGTGGCCGCCGCCCGAGGACCACTGGATGCGGGTCTCCACGGGGCGGCCCGCTGCGATCTCGGCCTGGACGGTGGGGTAGCGGAGCCAGCCGGTGACGTACGAGCCGGGGTTGACCCCGGCCCAGTACAGGCCGTCCTGGACGTTGCCGAGCGTGGCCTGGGAGTTGGGGCACTCGTAGCCCTGGGCCCGGCCGAAGGCGGCGTTGCAGAACTGGTTCTGCGAGTAGTTCCGGCCGAACCAGGTGGCGACGGTGTTGCCGGACGCCGCCCAGCACCAGTTGGTCTTCTGCTGGGCCTGCATGGTGATGTTCAGCCGCTGGGTCGCGGCGAGCGGGCTCGCCTGGGCGGGCGCCGGGGCGGAGGCGGTGGCGGAGGCGGTCGTGGCCGGTACGGCGAGGAGTGCGGCGGCCAGGGCGGTCGTCGCCAGGAGCCGCCCTCTTCGGACTGTTCGGTTGCGCATGACGTTCCTCCCGAAGCGGGGGTGTGGGATCGAAAGGAGCGCGTCCGGACGCTGTGCGAGGAGCATCGGCCGTTGTCGCAGGCGGGTCAACACGCTTCAATGCGGGGGAACATCGCGGTGTGAACGGCGTGGCGGGTACGTGAACGCCCCTCCCCCGGCCACCTGCGGCACCACCCCTCCGGCAGGGCCCCGCGGGCACCGGGCCGTGAACGTTCACCTGGAGGTCCTCATGCGGCGTACCGAGGCCGAACTGGCGCAGGTGCTGCACACCGGCCCGTTCCATCTGGCACTGCGCACCGCGCTCTCGGTGCGCGGGCTGCCGCTCCAGCGGGTGCAGCACCATCTCGCCCATCGCGGGGTCAAGGTCGGTGTGACCAGCCTGAGTTACTGGCAGCAAGGGGCCAGGCGCCCGCAGCGCCCCGAGTCGCTGCGGGCCGTGAAGGCGCTGGAGGAGGTGCTGGAACTGCCGGGGAACTCGCTGCTCCGGCTGCTGGACGCCGGGGGTTCACGGCCGGACGCCGAGCGCCCGGCGGCGAGGTCGTACCGTTCGCTGCTGGAGTCGTCCGGCGCGGTGGAGCGGCTGCTCGCGGAACTGGGCTCGCCGGTGGACGGCGGCCTGCACACGGTGGGGCACCACGAGCGGGTACGGATCGGGGCGGACCGGGAGCTGCGGCGGCGCGATTCGCAGCACGTGGTGCGGGCCCACCGGGACGACATCGACCGCTATCTCGCCGTGCACCGGGGCGACCCGGGCTGTGATCCGGCGCGGGTGCGGGTCCGGGCGAGGGAGAACTGCCGGACGGGGCGGGTCCGCTGGGACCCCGCGACGGGGGTGCTCGTCGCCGAGCTGCTCTTCGACACCCGGCTGCGGGCGGGCGACACCCATCTCTTCGGCTACGGCTTCGACGACGGCACGGGAGGACCGTCGCGCGAATACGTGCGGGGGTTCAGCTTCGGCGGCGGGCAGTACGTGCTCCAGGTGGCCTTCGACGAGGCCGCGCTGCCGGTGCGCTGCCGACGCTTCGCCCAGGTCTCGGCGGGGGCGCCGCGCGGCGCGCGTACGGATCTCACGCTGACCGGCCGGCACCGGACCGTCCACCTGGTCGAGCAGGGGGTACGGCCCGGCCTGGTCGGCATCGACTGGGACTGGGAGTGACCCGGTCTTGGGCCCTGTTCCCGGTACCGGACCCGGCCCGGCCCTTGGGAGGGGTCAGGCGTCGGGGCCCGCGACCAGCTTCCCGCCCTCGACCCTGACCGGGACCGCGGGCAGCGGTGCGGTCGCCGGACCGCGCATGGCCTTGCCGGTCGTGGTGTCGAAGTGGCTGCCGTGGCAGGGGCACGTCCCCACGTTGTCCTCGACCTTGTCGAGCAGGCAGCCCGCGTGGGTGCACTGGGCGCTGAACGCCTTGTACTGGCCCTTGGCCGGGCAGCTCACGATGACCCGCTCGTTGCGGTAGAGCTTGGACTGGCCGACCTCGATCGCGTCCGGCGGGCCGAGCTCGACGGGTGCGGTGGGCGTCGGCGTCTCGGCGTGGCCGAGCTTCGATTCGGTCGAGCAGGCGGCCACTCCCAGCCCGGCGGCGCCGGCGAGAGCGGCACCCTTCAGCACGGTTCGGCGGGCGGCGGGCTGGCCGGGCATGCGGTCTCCAGTGATCAAAGGGGCGGATGGGCGCCGACGGCGGCCTGACGCCGCGCGTACCAGGAGTACCGCGGACGGCTCGGGCCATCGGTGCCATCGGTGACGGAACCGACGATACCGGCGGAGACGGGCGGCTCTACGGCCGGGCCACCCGAGCCCGATCGCCCCTGGTCAGCGACGTGGTGGTGGCCCCGAGGGGACGGGGCCACCACCACGTGCGGAGGTCAGGCCCTGCTCGCGCGGGCCGTCTTCTTCGCCGCGGCGGGCTTCTTCGCGGCCGCGGTCTTCTTCGCGGCCGTTCTCCGCGCCGGCTTGCGGGCCGCGGGCATGGCCGCCTCGCTCACCCGCTCCGGGTCCAGGATGTCCTGGAGGAACTTCCCGGTGTGGCTGGCCGGAGCCCCGGCGACCTGCTCGGGGGTGCCCTCGGCGACGACCATTCCGCCGCCGTTGCCGCCTTCGGGCCCCATGTCGATGACCCAGTCCGCGGTCTTGATGACATCGAGGTTGTGCTCGATGACGATCACCGAGTTGCCCTTGTCGACCAGGCCGGAGAGCACCTTGATGAGCTTGCTGATGTCCTCGAAGTGCAGACCGGTGGTCGGCTCGTCCAGGACGTAGACGGTGCGGCCGGTGGAGCGCTTCTGCAGCTCACTGGCGAGCTTGACGCGCTGCGCCTCACCGCCGGAGAGCGTCGGCGCGGACTGACCGAGCCGTACGTATCCGAGCCCCACCTCGTTGAGCGTGCGCAGGTGGCGGGCGATGGTGGGGACGGCCTCGAAGAACTCCAGGCCCTCCTCGATCGGCATGTCCAGCACCTCGGCGATGGACTTGCCCTTGTAGTGGACCTCCAGGGTCTCCCGGTTGTAGCGCGCCCCGTGGCAGACCTCGCACGGGACGTACACGTCCGGCAGGAAGTTCATCTCGATCTTGATGGTGCCGTCGCCGGCGCAGTTCTCGCAGCGGCCGCCCTTGACGTTGAAGGAGAAACGGCCGGGCAGATAGCCGCGCACCTTCGCCTCCATCGTCTCCGCGAAGAGCTTGCGGACATGATCGAAGACGCCGGTGTACGTGGCCGGGTTGGACCGGGGCGTACGGCCGATGGGCGACTGGTCGACGTGGACCACCTTGTCGACCAGGTCGTCGCCGTCGACCCGGGTGTGGCGGCCGGGGACCGACTTCGCGCCGTTCAGCTCCCGGGCCAGGTGGGTGTAGAGGATGTCGTTGACCAGCGTCGACTTCCCGGAGCCCGAGACGCCGGTGACGGCGGTGAGCACTCCGAGCGGGAAGGAGACGTCGATGTCCCGGAGGTTGTTCTCCCTGGCGCCGTGCACCGTGAGCCGGCGCTCCGGGTCCACCGGGCGGCGGATGTCGGGCGTCGGGATCGACTTCCTGCCGTTCAGGTACTGGCCGGTGATCGACGCGTCGTTGGCCAGCAGCTCCTTGAGCGATCCGGAGTGGACCACCTTGCCGCCGTGCTCACCGGCACCGGGGCCGATGTCGACGACCCAGTCGGCGACCTTGATGGTGTCCTCGTCGTGCTCGACCACGATGAGCGTGTTGCCCATGTCGCGGAGCCTGACCAGGGTCTCGATCAGCCGGTGGTTGTCCCGCTGGTGCAGGCCGATGGAGGGCTCGTCCAGCACGTACAGCACGCCGACCAGGCCGGAGCCGATCTGGGTGGCCAGCCGGATGCGCTGCGCCTCGCCGCCGGACAGGGTGCCCGCGGCGCGGTTGAGCGAGAGGTAGTCGAGGCCGACGTCGACCAGGAACCGCAGCCGTTCGTTGACCTCCTTCAGCACCCGCTCGGCGATCTTCTTGTCGCGGGCGTTGAGCTTCATCCGGCCGAGGAACTCGGCGCACTCGCTGATCGACATCGCGGAGACCTCGGCGATGGACTTCTCCATCACCGTCACCGCCAGGACGATCGGCTTGAGCCGGGTGCCCTCGCAGGTCGGGCAGGGCACCTCGCGCATGTACCCCTCGAAGCGCTCCCGGCTGGAGTCGCTCTCCGCGTCCGAGTGACGCCGCTTGACGAACTGCACCGCGCCCTCGAAGGACGGCGTGGTGTACGCGCGCTCCCGCCCGTAGCGGTTGCGGTACCGGACCTCGGTCTGGATCTTGTGACCGAAGAGCAGGGCCTTCTTCGCCCGCTGCGGCAGCCCGGCCCAGGGAATGTCGGTGCGGAAGCCGAGGGCGTCGGCGAGCGCGCCGATCTGGCGGCCGAAGTACTCCTTGGTGTGACCGTGCGACCAGGGGTGGATGGCGCCCTCGTCGAGCGACTTCTCCGGGTCGGGGACGATCAGATCCGGGTCGACCTCCATCCGCGTACCGATGCCGGTGCAGTCGGGGCAGGCGCCGAAGGGGGAGTTGAAGGAGAAGGAGCGCGGCTCGAGCTCCTCGAAGGAGAGGTCGTCGTACGGGCAGTAGAGGTGCTCGGAGTACATCCGCTCACGCTCGGGGTCGTCCTCGGGGAGGTCGACGAAGTCGAGCACGACCATGCCGCCCGAGAGACCGAGCGCGGTCTCGACCGAGTCGGTCAGCCGTCGCTTGGCGCTCTCCTTCACCGTGAGGCGGTCGATGACCACCTCGATGGTGTGCTTCTCCTGCTTCTTCAGCTTGGGCGGCTCGGAGAGCTGGATGGTGGCGCCGTCGACCCGGGCCCGGCTGTACCCCTTGGTCTGGAGGTCGGAGAACAGGTCGACGAACTCGCCCTTGCGCTCGCGCACCAGCGGCGAGAGCACCTGGAAGCGGCTGCCCTCGGGCAGCGCGAGCACCTTGTCGACGATGGCCTGCGGCGACTGGCGGGAGATCGGACGGCGGCACTGGGGGCAGTGCGGCTTGCCGATCCGGGCGAAGAGCAGCCGGAGGTAGTCGTAGACCTCGGTGATGGTGCCGACCGTCGAGCGCGGGTTGCGCGAGGTCGACTTCTGGTCGATGGAGACGGCGGGCGAGAGACCCTCGATGAAATCGACGTCCGGCTTGTCCATCTGACCGAGGAACTGGCGGGCGTACGAGGAGAGGGACTCCACGTAGCGCCGCTGGCCCTCGGCGAAGATCGTGTCGAACGCAAGGGACGACTTGCCCGACCCCGAGAGCCCGGTGAAGACGATCAGCGAGTCGCGGGGAAGGTCGAGCGAGACGTTCTTGAGGTTGTGCTCGCGAGCGCCACGGACGATGAGACGGTCGGCCACGCCGGTCCGCACCTTTCTGGAGAGAAATGGGGGAACTGAGCCCCTGTCCCAGGGTATGGGGGGCGCCACAGCGATGTACGAAGCTTTCAACCACGAGCGTATAGCACGCACATTCGATTTACGGACGGCTTCGGCCTCCTTCACCCGAATGGGTGGCGGAGCTAGGCTCGGCGCCATGATTGATCATGCGCACGACCTGGACGCCGTACGTGAAGCCACCGACCGGCTGCTCAGCGCCACCACGAAATTGGACGCCGCCGCGCTCGCCGAACCGTCACGGCTGCCGGGCTGGAGCCGGGGCCATGTCCTCGCCCATCTCTCCCGTAACGCCGACGCGCTGGTAAATGTTCTCCAGGGTCGGCCCATGTACGCAGACAGCGAAACCCGCGACCGCGACATCGAGCGCGACGCGCCCCGGCCGCCGGCCGAGCAGCAGGCCGACCTGGCCGCGAGCGCCGCCCGCCTCGACTCCGCCGCCGCGGCCCCGGCCGACTGGTCACGCACGGTCGCCCTGCGCAACGGTGTGACCGACTCCGCTTCCCGCATCCCCTTCCGCCGCCGCGTCGAGGTCGAGCTGCACCACGTCGACCTGGGGATCGGATACGAGCTGGAGGACCTGCCGGAGGAGTTCGTCGGCCGGGAGATCGAGTTCCTCGCCGAGCGGTTCGACGGGCACCCCGCTGTCGTCGCCACGCGGCTGACCGCCGACGGGGGTCCGGTCCGGGCGACCGGGGGCGGCGCGGAGGGCGGCCCGGTCACGGTCCGCGGAACGGCTCCCGACCTCCTCGGATGGCTCAGCGGGCGCCGTGACGGGACGGCGCTGACGGTCGAGGGCGGCCCGCTTCCCACACTCCCCCCGCTATAGGCTGAGGCGTATGACGTACAGCGGAGCGGTCAAGGTCGGCGGGCGCGCGGATGTGCACGAACTGACGGATCTGATGATCTCCAAGGTCGCCGTCGGCCCGATGAACAACAACGCGTATCTGCTGCGCTGCCGGGCCACCGGCGAGCAGCTGCTGATCGACGCGGCCGCCGAGGCCGGGACGCTGCTCGGGCTGATCGGTGACGACGGCATCGCGTCCGTCGTCACCACCCACCGGCACGGCGACCACTGGCAGGCGCTCGCCGAGGTGGTCGCGGCCACCGGGGCACGCACCTTCGCCGGGCGCCATGACGCCGAGGGCATCCCGGTCCCGACCGAGGTGCTCCTGGACGACCTGGACACCGTCCGGGTGGGCCGGGTCACCCTGACCGCCCGCCACCTCGTCGGCCACACCCCGGGCTCCGTCGCACTGGTCTACGACGACCCGCACGGCGCCCCGCACGTGTTCACCGGGGACTGCCTCTTCCCGGGCGGCGTCGGCAACACGCACAAGGATCCCGAGGCCTTCGCGAGCCTGCTCCACGACGTCGAGACCAAGCTCTTCGACCAGCTGCCCGACGAGACCTGGGTCTACCCCGGCCACGGCCACGACACCACGCTGGGCGAGGAGCGCCCGCGGCTGCCCGAGTGGCGCGCCCGCGGCTGGTGACACCGACGGCGCCGGGCCCGCCCACCGTCTCGGTGG
>NZ_JBHJQP010000263.1:0-7864 GCF_042262625.1 Streptomyces sp. NPDC056347
CTGGCCTTCGCCGCGTAGGTGATGCCGGGGCCCGCCCGCGGGGCGCGACCCCACCCCGCCCGCGCCTCGGACTGCCGGGTGTCGGCGGCAACGGCGTTCTCACGCCGTCCCATGGGATCGTCAGACGGCCCCGGCCGGGGGCGCGTCGGCCGCGCGCATGGCCCTGACGGACCGGCACGCGACGCAGAGGGCGCCGGCGATGAGCTCGAGGGCGCCGAACACGGGCATCCCGAGGGCAGCGAGGCCCGCTGCCACCACGATGACCACGACGACGACGATCATCTCCGTCGTCGTGAGGGCCCCCTGCGACGGACCGCCGGGGGCCGGCGGGGAAGAGAACGAACGCATACCTGTTACCTGCCTGACGTCATGTCACGCCCTCTGTGAGCGCGATGGGTTGGCTGCACCGTGAACTGATGGCGGCGATTTCCAGATCGTCCCGCCAACGGCGTTGATCCTCTCACCGGTGACCCGACCATCACAATGCGTTGCTTCCGTCTCGAGGGCGTTGATGCCTGTGCGTCCAGAGATTCACCGCCAAGAGATGGCGAATGGGTTGACGAACAGAATCTGAAGTATTCGAAAATCGCAGGCCAGGGCTGTGAAACCGATATTTTCATTCATTTTCGTCCAGACGCCATTGCCGAAGCGGGGCACTGGATGCCATCGTCCGTACAACACGCCTCCGGCACTCGCTGCCGAGGCCCCCTGGCATCGTGGCTGCACCATGGAACAGGGACCGGGCAGCACACCGCGTTCCAGCGCGGCGCCCGCGAGAGGGGCGCATCCCATCGGATGCGCCCCTTTGGAACATCCGGCCGCACGCGGGTGGCCGGGGCCCCTCCGCGTCTTTTGCGGGTGCCGGGCTATTCGGCCGGTTCGGTCAGGTGGCTGAAGGTGGAGCCGGTGGGGTTCTTGCGGACGTGGAGCCGGTGAGGGATGCGGCGGCGCAGTTCGGGGACGTGGCTGATGACGCCGACGGTGCGGTCGTGGGCGCGCAGGGAGTCGAGGACGTCGAGGACTTTGTGGAGGGTTTCCTCGTCGAGGGTGCCGAAGCCTTCGTCGATGAAGAGGGTGTCGAGGGGGTTGCCGCCGGATTCGTGGGTGACGACGTCGGCCAGTCCGAGGGCCAGGGAGAGGGAGGCGAAGAAGGATTCGCCGCCGGAGAGGGTGTCGGTCCTGCGGGGGCGGCCGGTCCAGGAGTCGGTGATCTGCAGGCCGAGGCCGGAGCGGGCGCCGCGGGCGGCTTGGTGGTCGGAGTGGGAGAGGGTGTAGCGGCCTTCGGACATGATGTTCAGGCGGGTGTTGGCGGCGGTGACGACCTCTTCGAGTCGTGCTGCCAGGACGTAGGCCTCGAGCTGCATGCGGACTCGGGCGCTGGTTGAGTTGCCGGTGACGAGTTCGGCCAGGTGGCGTGCGGTGTTGTGGGCCTGTTCGAGTGGCTGGAGGCGCTGGACGGCGGTCTCGAGATCGGCGGTCAGGGTGGTGAGGTCCCGGGTGCGGGTGTGGGCGTTGGCGGCCGCGGCGGTTGCTGCGGCGTGCTGCTCGTCCGCTGTGTCGCGTGCTGCCGTGGCGGTGGCGAGGTCGGCGGGGGGTTGGGCGGCGGCCTGTCGCAGTGCCGGGTCTTCCAGGACCGCGGTGTGTACGGCGCGTTTCTCGCGCCATTGGGTGATCTCTGCCTCGATGGCGCGCAGGTCCTCGTCGTCGAGGAGAGCCTGCTGGGCGAGTGCCGGGGTGTCGAATCCCTGGTCCTTCGCGGCGAGGACGGCCTGCTCGGTGCGGTCGGCGAGGGTCTGGGCGGCGGTGGCGAGGGTGCGGGATGCCCGGGCGGCTTCTTCGAGGCGGTCGGCGATGCGGGTGAGTTCGGCCGCGTGGGCGGCGACGGTGGGGTGGGTGCCGCGGGCCGTGGTGAGTTTGGTGGTCAGCTCGGTGAGTTGCCGGTTGAGGGTGTCGTAGTCGGCGTTGCGGGCGGACAGTCCGGCGGTTGCGGTGCGGTGCTGCTCGGTGTGGTGGGTGTGCTCGGTGTCGAGTGCGCGGAGTTCTTCCTGGGTGGTGCCCCGGTCGGCGGCACGGGCCAGGGCGGCGGTCAGGGCGGCGGCGAGTTCGGTGTGCTGGGTCTGCAGGTCGGGCAGTGGGGTGCTGCCCGCTTCACCGGTCGCGGTGGCCGCTTGTTCGCGCAGGTCGTGCAGGGCGGTCGCGGCGGCGTCCCGGGCGGCGTTGGCCCGCTCGTGGGCGGCTTCGGCGTCCTGTTCGTCCTGGCGGGTGGGCTGCCCGTCCTGGGTGGGGGCGGGGGCCGGGTGGGTGCAGGATCCGCAGACCGGGCAGGGAGCGCCGTCGGTGAGGGTGGCGGCCAGTTCGGCGGCCATGCCTTCGGTGCGTCGGCGGCGGATGTCGAGGTAGTGCCGGCCGGACGAGGCGGCAGCCTTCTGCGTGTCCGTCAGGTGCTGTTCGGCCTGGATGACGTTCGCGAGGTGGGTCTCGCGGCGCTTGGCGGCTTCGATGCGGGTTCTGAGGCCGTCCAGGGCATCGCGGTGGCGGCTGCTTTCCTGTTCGGCCTGGCGAGCGGTTTCGCGTCGTGTCTCGAGGTCGTGGCGTCTGTCGGACTCCGCGTCGAGCCAGTCCTGGGAGGTGCGTTGCTGGGTGGCGAAGTCCTGCCGTTCGGCGTCGATGCGCTTGAGCTGGGTGGTCAGCCGGTGGACGGTGTCTTCTTCGGGGATGAGCGCGGTCAGGACGGCGGCTTCGTCGCGGGTGCTGTGTTCGATGGTCTCCAGTTGGCCGGCGTCCAGGCCGGTGTGCTGGGGCGGCAGGTGGTCGCGGGCGTTGTGTTCGGCGCGCCGGGCGTGGGCGTGGTCGTTGGCCGCGGTGTCGGCGGCGTGCAGCTGGGGTGCTGCCTGCTGGGCGCGGCGGGCCTGGTCGCGGCGGTGCAGGAGGGTGTTCTGGTGCGGTTTTTGTTCCTGCAGCAGGTTGAGCTGCCGCTGGGCTTCTTCGTAGCCGGCTTGTTGCTGGTGGAGTTCGCGTGCTGCGGCTTCGAGGGTCTGTTGTTCGGCCAGGTCGGACCTGGCCTCTGCGGCTGCTTGGAGTGTCCTGCCGTGGTGGGTGCGGCTGGCGCGCAGAAGGTCCCGGGCCCAGGTTCGTGCGGGCTCGGTGAGGGTGCGGGGGTCTTCGGGGGTGGGTGCGGTGTGCCCGGTCGCGAGGTCTTCTCCGGCGGCCTGGTGGATGCGTTCGGCCAGGCGAAGGACATCGGCTCGGGCGGCGTCGCGGCCCTTCTCGGTGATGCGGCTGTGGTCGTTGAGCCAGCGTTCGATGAAGGAGAAGCGGTGGGTGCGGAAGAGTTTCCCGAGGAGTTCGCGCCGGCCGTGGGCGTCGGCGTGGAGGAACTTGGTGAATTCGTTCTGGGGCAGCAGGACGACCTGGCAGAACTGGTCGCGGCTCATGCCGAGCAGGTCGGTGATCTCGGCGGAGGCTTCCTGGTGGGATTTGCTGACTGCTTCCCAGCGGCCCTGGCCGGCGGTGTCGGTGGTCCACTCGCTGAGGTGGGTTTCGGGCTTCTGGGGGGTCTCGCCCGTGCCGGACCGCTTGGGTCGCATCTGAGCGGGAATCCGGCGGATGCGCAGGCGGCGGCCTGCGAGGGTGACGTCCAGGGTGACTTCGGTCAGGAGGTCCGCGGGGGCGTGGTGGCTGCGCAGCAGCAGGTCGCGGTCGCCGGGTGGTTTGCCGTAGAGGGCGTAGCAGATGGCGGCGAAGACGGTGCTCTTTCCGGCGCCGGTGTCTCCGTGGAGGAGGAAGAGGCCGTCGTCGGACAGGGTGTCGAAGTCGATGGTGTGGGTGCGGGCGAAAGGGCCGAAGGCCTGCAGACGCAGGGTGTGCAGGCGCATGTCAGACGGTTTCCTTCTGCTGCTCGTTCAGGCGGGAGGCTTCGACGGCTTGCTGGAGCAGGGCATGTTCGTCCGGGGTGGGTTCGGTGCCGCGCATGCTGTGGATGAAGTCGGTGGTGATGTCGAGGTCGCTGCGGTCGCGGATGCGGTCGCTGTAGGTGGTGTCCGTGGCCTGTGCGGGGATGCGGGCGGGCCGGTGCTTGAGGTCGGCGGTGTGGGGGAAGCGGCGGCGCAGGCGGGCCATGGCCTCGAAGGGCAGGGCGGTGTCGGTGAGGGTGACCTCGAGCCAGGCGTCCTGGAGTGGCTCGTGGACGGGGTTGGTCAGGAGGTCGTCGATGAAACCGGTGACGCGTTCCAGGCGGCGTGGGACGGGGCAGGGCCGGTGGGTGAGGGTGGGGGCGGCGTGGGGGGTGAGGTCGACGAGGGTGATCGTTTTGGTGTGGCGGGCTTCGGAGAAGGAGTAGGCCAGGGGTGAGCCGCTGTAGTGGACGCGGTCGGTGATGCGGTGGGCGCCGTGGAGGTGGCCGAGGGCGACGTAGTCGATGCCGTGGAAGAGGTCGGCGCCTACGTGGGCGATGCCGCCGACGGCGATGTCGCGTTCGCTGGTGGATTCCTTGGCCTTGTCGCGTTCTTCGGGCTGTCCGGTGCCGGGGGTGACGAAGGCGTGGGCGAGGACCACGCAGCGGGTGCCGGCGGGCCGGCGGGTGGCGAGGTCGGTGCGGATGCGTTCCAGGGCCGCGGTCAGTACGGCGCGGTGGGTGACGGCTTCCGCTTCCAGCTGGGCGCGGGCCGTCGAGGGTTCGAGGTAGGGGATGCCGTAGACGGCGACGGAGCCGTGGGTGTCTTCGAGAACGACGGGGGTGTGGCAGGTGGCGGGGTCGGTGCGCAGGTGGATTCCGGTGCGTGCCAGAAGGCCGGAGGCGACGCCGAGGCGATGGGCGGAATCGTGGTTTCCGCTGATCATGATGATCGGCACGTTCAGGTCCGCGAGCTGGTGCAGGGCGTGGTTGAACAGGCGTACGGCGTCGAGGCTGGGGATGGCCCGGTCGTAGATGTCTCCGGCTACCAGGACGGCGTCGACGTTCTCGGTGCGTGCGGTGTCGACCAGGTGGTCGAGGAAGACGCGCTGGGCTGGTACCAGGTCTTCTGAATGGAACCGTCGGCCCAGGTGCCAGTCGGACGTGTGGAGGAACCTCATACGCGTACACCTCGAGCTTCGTCACTCAGTGTGATTGTCAGTGTCGGAAGGGAAGATAAGAGGCGTGGGAAGGAGGAGAGATGCCCTCTCCGAGGTCTGCTCGTGCTGGCTGTGTTCCCTCGCCAGGCGGGTGCAGATGGTGTGGTGTCGACGCCCGGGTTCATGCCCGCCAGTGGGTGGAATCGGTTGGCTGGCATGCGTGGGTGGCGCCGACCGACGAGCAGCGCAAAGAGCGCATGCTCTTGCGCCGGGCTCAGCGGTCGGCGTCTGGTCAGTGAGTGAGTTCTTGTAGGTCGGTGAAGATTTCCCGCAGCTGGCGGGGCACGTCCCCAGGGGTGGTGAGGGTGGTGGCGAGCCCGTAGACCATGGCGGGTTTGCCGTTGGGGCTGTTGTCTTCCGCTTCTTCTTTGATCATGTCGAGGATGCGGGCGCTGAATTTCTTGCCGTCGCGGTGTGCCTCGAAGTCGTCCGGGTGCCAGGTCCGGGGTGCCGGCTTGGGCCACAGGGTGTTGGCGGCAGTGGTCCACTGCTCGTTGCTGAAGAGTTCTTCGAGTTCGTTGTAGCCATCGGCTTCGCCGACGTAGGACACCTGCTCTTCGAGGTTGAGGCCGGCACGCCGGAGCCGTTCGTCCTTGAAGAGTTTGTTGGTGCGGCTGTCGGCGTCGACCATCAGCATGACGGTGCGCTGGTGTTTGGCGAGGTAGCTGGCCAGGTGGAGGGCGCCCTCGTTGTTCTCGCAGCCCCACAGGGCAATGCCCGCGGCCTGGAGCGACATGTTCTGGGCCAGGCGGAAGAGCAGGGGGAGACTTTTCTGCTCGGTGTCGCCTTCGACGGCGAGGAAGCAGCGCTCGTGGAGCAGGACGGAGTTGCGCAGACCCAGTGATGCCGCGATCTGGCCGAGGTGGAAGTCGATCCCGTCGTGCTGGTCGTCCTTGAGGCGTTCGACGACGGTGCGTCCGCCGGGTCCGAGGCCGAGGTGGACCACGTCGGCGATGTCGACGCCGTCGATGAGGTTCATCGAGTGGGTGGCGACCATGACGTTCACGTGAGGCAGGGCGCACTGTTTGCGGACGATGTCCATGACCGTGCGCTGATGGCGGTAGTCGAGGTGGGTGTCGGGCTCGTCGTAGACGACGATGGTCTGTGTGGGCCGGGTTGCCGCGGGTTCTCCTGATGCGGCCAGTTCGGCGTTCTCCAGGAGGTCGCTGGTCCATTCCCATACCGCCAGGGCGATGCGGCGAGTGCTTCCCTGGCCGGCGCGCGTCAGGTCGACCGGTTCGCCGTCGGCCCTGGAGACGTGCAGCGGGGCGCCTTTGAATCCTCCGCTGAAGGAGACCATGGGCTTGACGTTGACGTTGACGTACTCGCCGCAGTGCCGGCGGATGTGACGGCACAGCGAGTCGGCTTCCTTCTCCAGCCGCTGGTTGATCTCTTCTTCGATCTCGCGGACACGGCCCTGGAGGGTCTCGTCCTCCAGGTGTGTCTTGTAGCTGCTGTTCAAAGCGGTGTGTACGGCGGCGTCGGGGCTCTCGTGTCTCCCCCCGAACGACAGGAGCCGCGGGAGCCGCTCCTCGAGCGGTTTGGGCAGCGGCCGCCACCCCTGCTCCTGGGGAACGGTCCTGGCGTGTGCCGTGAGTTCTGCCAGCAGGGATTCCTTGAGGGTTCCTGCCGGGGACAGGCCGTACTCGGTGACGAGGGCCGCGAGCGCCGGCTTGAGCATCTGGTCGAGGTTGCGCAGTTTCGGGTCGACGGGCAGGCTGCCGAAGTGCTCCAGGCAGGTCGCTTCCCCCAGGGGTGAGCGCCGGCGGATGCGCACGTGCTCGCCCAGGCCGCTGCGGTCCTGCTCTTCGGCGTCCAGCCGGAAGCGGCCCTCCACCCAGGTCTCGGCGCACCGTCGGCCCTTGGAGTCCTCTTCGCCCTGCACGTAGGTGCGGTCCTCGTCGGTCAGGCGGTGGGTACCGAGGAGGAAGGCCAGTGCGGTGAGCACCGCGCTCTTGCCTCCGTCGTTCCGGCCGGCCAGGACGGTGGGCCGGCTGACGGGGATGTCCTCGACGTGGGCCAGGGAGCGGAACCCGTGCGCGGAGTAGCTGTCGAGATACACGGGAGCTGCTCCGTATCTCTCCGTCCGGCGGTGGACAGAGGCGTGGCATGCGACAAGCGCGGATGCTGATGAGGCGCCTGTGCCACTGGCACAGGCCGTCATATTAAGTGCTGTTGAACAACTGCAGCACGTTTTGGGTCAATTGAACTGGCCGGTAGCTTTCCCGGTCGATTCCGTCAGTGGCCCTCTTCCCTCGGGGAGTTGGGGCACACGCACCCCTGCGTTCGCATGGACGAGCGGCACGGGCGGGGGTGTCTCGTCGGCTTGGATTCGACCGTGGCACCGGGTGTCAGCCGGCTTCGGTCCCGTCGTATCGCGCCTTTCCCCTTCCCCCGGTCACCCGCCCGCCGGGCTGCGGGAGGTCTTTCATGCGCTTCGCGCGGGAGCGGTGAGAGGTAGATGGAGCTGCCGTCGGATGCGTGTGGGCAGGTTGGGCCGTCCGCAAGGACCCGAGGTGGGTACTCCTTCGGCCCGGCGTACGACCGCGGTCCGGCCCCGACGCCCGATCCGGAACACCGGTGCGGAGCAGTGGCTGGTCGCTCGGGCCCGGGAGTGGCACGAGGCAGTTCGCCGGCTGTCGGCCCACGGATGCACGACCGGTGCCATCGCGCAGGTGTTGAGCCTTGCCCGGCACGTGGCGGAACGCCAGGACTTTCGTCGGTGGCGGGGCCCGCCAGGACGGTCCTGGCG
>NZ_JBHJQP010000264.1:0-7807 GCF_042262625.1 Streptomyces sp. NPDC056347
GCGCCGGGACGGATACGGTCCCGTCCCGGCGCCCCCACGGGCACGGTGCTCAGCGGCGCAGGGCCAGGCGGTGCACACCGCCGTCGACGGTGCCGACGAAGAGCGTGCGGCCGTCCGGGCTCGCGGCCAGCCTCGTGGTGTCGGTGTTCTGCAGGCCGGACGAGATGTTCTGCCAGCTGCGGCCGCCGTCGGTGCTGCGCAGGACGCCGCGGCCGCCCTGCGGGAGCCCACTGGCCCGGGACGCGGTGGTGGCCGCGTACCAGGTGTCCTTCACCCGGAGCAGGTCGGAGACGTGGAGGGCGAGCGCGCCGGTGTCCGCGGTGCGGAAGCCGCGGCCGCCGTCCGTGCTGACCCGGACGGTCTCACCGCCGACGACCAGGCGCCGCCCTTCCAGGCCGATCGCGGTCACGGGGCCGTCGGCCACCTTGGTCAGGGTCACGCCGCCGTCGTCCGAGCGGAACAGGCCGTCGCGGCTGCCGAGCCACAGACGCAGCGGGTCGGCGGGGTCGCCCGCGAGGGCGTCGAAGGAACGGCCGTGGTACAGGTTCTTCCACGTCGCCCCGCCGTTGCCGGTGGCGAACAGCCCCTTGCCGAGCAGGCTCTGGAAGCCGACCAGCACCCGGTCCGGGTCGGCGGGGTGGACCAGCAGGGCCGTCGGGACCTCCGACGAGGTGCCCCGCTCCTGCCAGTGGTCCCCGCCGTCCCCGCTGCGCTCCACGGCGAACGATCCCGACGCGGTGCGCCGGACCCGCCAGACCACCTTGGGGTCCTTGGCCGACACGGCGAGCTGCGGGACGGCGACGCCCCTTCGGCCCTCGCCGCCCGACCGGCCCCACTCCGGGCCCCGGACGGGAAGCGTGGTGCGGTAGACCGAGCTGTCGGTGGCGGCGAGCAGCCGACCGTCACTGACCGCGAGGTCGTTGACGGTCAGGCCCTGGACGCCGATCCGCCGGAGCCCGGTACCGTCGTCGGCGCCGCGGTAGAGGCCGTCCTGCTCGCTGGCGACGGTCACGGACCCGTCGGCCCAGCGGTCGTAGTCCAACGGCAGCGCCGCCCGGGTCGGCTGGGGTGCCTCGGTCCAGGTCCTCCCGCTGTCGTGGCTGACCCGGGCGGTGCCGAGCGTCGTGGTCAGGTACAGGTCGCCGCCCGAGGCCAGCAGGTTGACGCCGCCCTCCGCCAGCGGCAGCAGGGTGGCCCACTTCTTCCCGCCGTCGTGGGAGCCGACCACGCCCAGGCCCGGGACGTACGCCGCCACGACCGAGGCGTCGGCCGCCATCGAGCCGACGGTCTCACCGGCCGGGTCGAGGACCAGGCGTGCCGCACCGGGCTCGCCCGAGCCGATACCGGAACGGGACCAGACTCCGTCGTACGTCGACAGGTAGAGGGTGTTCCCGGTGAGGACGGCGGTCCTGACGCTGCCGGGGACACCGGTCGGGTACGTCGTCCAGTGGTCGCCCGCGTCCGTGCTGACCAGCAGCGCGTCCGAGGTGACCGCGACCAGGGTGCGGGTCCGCTCGTCGGCGGCGAGGGCCGCGAACCGGGTGTCCGGGACGTCGAGTGTGCGCCAGGTGCGTCCGTTGTCGTCGGTGCGCAGGATGGTGCCCCGCCGGCTGCCGTCGTGGACGCTGTTCACCGCGTACCACCAGCGGTCGGCGTTCTTCGCGTCGACCACGAGCGGGCCGGTGCCCTCGGGGACCGGGAGACGGCCCAGGCGGCGCCAGGAGGCGCCGTTGTCGGTGGTGAGCCAGGGGGCCGCCTGCTGGTACTGGGTGAGGACGGCCTGCTTCGGCCGGTCCGGGGAGAGCGCGACCCAGCCCGCCTCGCTGTTGGGCCCGGCCGGCTCCCAGCGGTCGGTGCGGCTGTCGGCCGGGGTGACCTCGAAGAACGCGGAGCCGGTGAGCACTCGACCGCTGCGGGTGGTGCCCCGCACCTCGACCCGGTAGACGCCGGGGTCGGCGCCGGTGGCCGGGGCCCGGTAGTAGCCGGTCTTCGCGTCGAGGGCGGCGGGCACCTCGAAGGACCTGCCGCGGGGCGGGGTGACGGTGACCACCGGGGGTGCGGTGAGCGGGGTCGGCGGGGCGATGTGCACGGTCGTGCGGCCGTCGCTCGGGTCGGGGGCGGCCTGGACGGCGAGGTGCCGTACAGCGAGCAGATAGGGCACGCCGATCGCGGGACCGCGGTCGGGGGTCGCGGTGAGCCGGCCGGCCGTCTCGGTGTCGGCGGCGGGCCGGGCGGTGCGCAGCGAGAGCGTGACGGTCGCGCTGCGTCCGGCCGGTACGGTGATCCGCTTCGGCGAGACGGTGGCCGGGCCGTCGGTGCTCAGCGCGGCCGACAGGGCACGGCCGCCGGTGTTGCGCAGCGTCACCTTCGCGGTGCCGCCGATCCGCTTGCCGGACAGGTCGGCCAGGCCGAACGACACCGACGGGGGTGAGGCGCTGAGAGTGGCGGCGGCGGCCGCGGCGACGTCGAGCCGGCCCGAGCCGCTCGTGGTGGGCCCGGTGCCGGCCAGCGGCTTCGCGGTGCCCATCAGCTCGGCCTTGATCTCGGCGGGGGTCCGGCCGGGGTGCAGCTGGCGCAGCAGGGCGGCCGCCCCGGCGACATGCGGGGCCGCCATCGACGTGCCGGACATGCGGTACTGGCCGGGCCCGTACAGGGACTTGGGGATGGTGGAGCGGATCTCCACGCCCGGCGCCACCAGGTCGGGCTTCAGCGCGAAGGCCGGGGTGGGGCCGCGCGAGGAGAACGAGGCGATCTGATCGGTGGCGTCGGTGCCGCGCAGGGTGACCGACACCTTCCCGGTGCCGAGCCGGGCGCTCAGTTCGGTGTACTGGGTCGAGTCGATGCCCATGACCACCAGCCGGTCCATGCGCAGCGAGTCGCCGGAGGCGTCGATCCGCGCGGACGACGAAGGCACCTGGACCACGCCCGGTCCGGTGCTCGCCTCCGGCGGCCGGACCGCTCCCGTTTCTCCGGCGAGGAACACCGGACCGTCGGCGGTGGGCAGTCCGCCCAGCACGGCGAGCGCGCCGCGCTTCTCCGCCTCCCGGGCCCACTCCAGGGCGTCGGCCCTCAGGTCCCGTGTGTCGGCGGCGACGAGCATCTCGGCGCGGACGATCTTTCCGCGTACGTCACCGGCCCGCTCCCAGTCCTCGGGGGTGCCCGCGCCGACGTCGACGAGCGGGGCCGTGACCGGCTGCTCGGGCGGGTTCGCGGACAGGATGCCGCGGTAGGTCTGGATCAACTCGGGCTTCCGGCCCGCCAGATAGGCGCTCGGCAGCCGCAGGCCGCTGGTCGAGGCGCCGACCGAGATCACCCCGTCCGCGATGCCGGGGGTGCTGACCGTGCCCGCGCCCGGCCCCTCGTTGCCCGCGGCGGCCACCACGACCACACCGGCCTCCACGGCCGCGGTGGCCGCGCGGCCCAGCGGATCGCTGCCGTCGCCGGGGCCGCCCAGGCTCATGTTGATGACGTCGGCACGGTACGGGTTGGCCGGGTCGGCGGCGGCCTCGATCCCGGCGATGATGTCCGAGGTGTAGCCGGCGCCGTCGGCGTCCATCACCTTGTACGCCAGCAGCTTCGCGCCCGGCGCCATGCCGGTGACGCCGTCCTTCCCGGCGGCCCGGCCCGCGACGATGCCCGCGACATGGGTGCCGTGGCCGTTGTCGTCCATCGGGTCGTCGTCGCCGTTGACGAAGTCGTGCCCGCCGACGACCTTGTGGCCCTTGCCGATCTTGCCGCCCAGGTCGGGGTGGGTGTAGTCCACGCCGCTGTCCAGGATCGCGACGGTGGTCCCGGTGCCGTCGGCCCGGGTCCCGGCGGGGTCCTCGCGCCGCCAGACGCCGGGGGCGCCGGTCAGCGGCACGCTCGTGCCGGTCTTCGTCAGCATCCGGGTGTCGGGGCGGACGGCGGCAACTTCGGGCAGCGAGGAGAGACGGCCCACCTCGGAGGCGGGCACCGTCATCGCGACGGCGTCGATGAGCAGGCCGAGTTTCCGGGTGGCCGAGGGATGCAGTCCGGCGTCCCGCGCCGAGCCGAGGAATGTCTCCTGCCGCGCGGCCAGGGCGCGGCGCGCCGCCCCGACGTCGCGGGCGGCCCCGGCGGCGAACAGCGAACCGCCGGGCGCGGCGGTCACCGCGGGGCTGCCGGACAGTTCGACGAGTACCCGGCGGGGCGGATCGGGGGTGGTGGACGCGTCGGCGGCGCCCGGCGAGGCCGCCAGGGCGCCGGCGAGCACTACGACGGCGAGTGCCGCATGACGCGGTCTTCGTGACTTCATTGCCATGCGCAAAGGTCCTACCGGTCATGGAGCTTGCCGCACAACGGATCTCCGTGGCCCATTGCTGCCGGTGGCATGTCTGGGCCACGATCCGTTCATGACTCCCGAGACCTCACAGCTCACTGCCGCGGGTATCGACCCGTTCGACGAGAGCGTCTATCGCCATGTGCTCGGTCGACGGACCGCGGCGCCCGCCGAACTCGCCGCAGACCTCGGATGTTCGGCCGAGCGTGTCGCCCGGGCGCTGGACCGGCTCCGTGACCACGGGCTGGTCGGCCGGCTCGCCGGGGCCCGTCGCCGGTACGCGGCGATCGAGCCGGAGGCCGCCGTGGAGGCGCTGGTGCGGGCCAGGACCGACGAGCTGGAGAAGGTCCGGTCGGCGGCCGGTGAGCTGTCCCGGCTGTTCGCCGCGGCGTGCGCCGGGGCGGGCGGTGAGGACGAGGTGGAGATCACCACCGGAAGCGAGGCCCTCGGCCGGTGGTTCGTCCGCCTCCAGCAGGAGGCCCACCAGGACGTCATGACCCTGGACCGGCCGCCCTACGCCCTGACCACCTCCAACCCGGTGGAGGCGACCGCGCTGGGCCGGGGCGTGCGCTACCGCGCGGTCTACGCCCCCGAGGCGCTGGAGTGGCCCGGTGTCCTCGACGACATCCGCGAGCTGGTCCGCCACGGCGAACAGGCCCGGGTCCTGCCCGGTCTCGGCATCAAGCTCGCCATCGCCGACCGGAAGCTCGCCCTGATGCCGCTCTCCCTCGACCTGCACGACGTACGCGCCGCGGTGATCCGCCCGTCCACCCTGCTCGACGCGCTCACCCACTACTGGGAGCTGTGCTGGAAGCAGGCCCTGCCGCTGGAGGCCCCCGCCGAGGACCCGCTCGGAGAGGAGGACCGGCTCGTCCTCACCCTGCTGGTCAGCGGCCTCAAGGACGAGGCGATCGCCCGCCAGCTCGGCTGGTCGGTACGCACCATGCGCCGCCGGATCAGCAGACTGCACGAACTGCTCGGCGCGGCCAACCGCTTCCAGGCCGGGGTGATCGCGGCCCGCAGGGGCCTGCTGTGAGACAGGCCCCCGCGCGCAGGGTCACCCCCGGGGCGGCCAGTTGAGGATCCTCTTGGGCCGCGGGGTGGCGTACGTACGCACCTTGGACGTGCTCAGGCCGAGCCGTACCAGTGACTCGGCGATGGTCACCGCCGCGCTCACCCCGTCGACGACGGGTACCCCGGTGCGTTCGACGACGCGTTCGGTGAGCCCGGACATGCCCCCGCATCCCAGGCAGATCACCTCCGCGCGGTCGTCCTCCACCGCGCGGGCGGCCTGTTCCACGATGGCGTCCACGGCGGCCTTCTCGTCCCGCTCCAGATCGAGCACGGCGAGGCCGCTGGCGCGTACCGAGGCGCACCGGGCGCTCAGCCCGGCGGCGTGCAGGCGTTCCTCGATCAGCGGGACCGTGCGGTCCAGACTGGTGACGACGGAGTAGCTGCGGCCGAGGAACTGGGCGGTGCTCGCGGCGGCTTCGGTGATGTCGACGACCGGCACGTCGAGCAGTTCCTGAAGGCCCTCGCGGCCGTGTTCGCCGTAACCGGCCTGGATCACCGCGTCGAACGGCCCGGGGTAGGCGCGTACGGCCTCCATCACGGCGATGGCGGCGAGGTAGCTCTCGTAGTTGCCCTCGACGGACTCGGCCCCGAAGGCGGGTGTCAGCGGAACGATCTCGGTGCCGGGCGACGCCGCGTCGGCCGCCTGCTCGCCGATCGAGTCGGTGATGGACTGCGTGGTGTTGACGTTGACGACGAGGATGCGCATGGCTCGGCTCTCTGCTGGGCGGTTCATTCGGCGGCGACGGCGATGGACTCGCCGTCCACGTCGTTGAGTTGCGCGGTGCGGTCGGCGACGGCCGTGTACAGCAGCGCGGCCAGGACGGCGCCGATGAACCAGGAGAACCCGGACACGGCGCCGAAGAAGGGCACCAGGGCGACGACGACGGCGATCGCGGCGCTGGGGATAAAGGCCCACACGGCCCGGGGGTTGAAGCCCCGGCGGTAGTGGTAGTCGCCCTGCGCGCCCTCGGTGTACAGGTCGGGCACGTTCACCCGGGACCGGCGCAGCAGCCAGTAGTCCGCCATGATCACACCGAAGAGGGGGCCGAGCAGGGCGCCGAGTCCGCCGAGGAAGTAGTTCACCACGACTGGGCTGTTGTAGAGGTTCCAGGGCAGGATCACCAGCCCCGCGACGGCGCTGACCAGCCCGGCCCGGCGGAAGTTCAGCCGCTGCGGGAAGAGGTTGACCAGGGCGTAGATGGGTGCCACGAAGTTGGCCAGCAGGTTCACCGCGACGGTCAGCGCGATCAGCGCGAGCGAGGCGATGGCCAGCAGGAACATGTTGGGGATCGTCCGCACGATGTCCGTGGGGCTGGTGATGACCTGGCCGTCCAGTTTGAACTGCGCCCCGCTGAGCACTGCCACGATCACCGCGAAGAACAGCATGTTCACCGGGATGCCGACGACGTTGCCCCGGACGATGGAGCCGCGGCTCCTGGCGGACCGGGTGAAGTCGCAGAAGTTCAGTACGAACGTCCCGTAGATCACCACCCAGAGCGCGGCGCCCTCGAGGATCTGCAGCCACATCGCGCCGCCGGTGAGCGGCTGGTCGACGGACCAGGAGATCGAGCCGTCGGCGCGCACGAACATCCAGACCGCCAGGGCGCACATGGTGATCAGGGTGGTGGGCGCGGCGAAGGCCATGTAGCGCCGGATCATCTGCATCCCGTAGCTCACGATGAGCACCTGGAGGGCCCACAGGGCGAGGAAGGTGATCCAGCCGAGCGTCGACTGGCCGAGTACGGAGTCGGTGCTCAGCGACCGGAGGCCGGGGAACATCGTGACGACCAGGGTGCTGAGGACGGACGACGCCAGGTAGGTCTGGATGCCGAACCAGGCGATGGCGACCGCGCCGCGCACCATGGCCGGTATCTTCGCGCCCCTGACGCCGAAGGCGATGCGGCTCATGACGGGGAAGGGGACCCCGGTCTTGTGCCCCATGAAGCCCGAGAGCGTCAGCAGGAGGAACAGCAGGACGGACGCGAGGGCGAAGGCGGCGAGAATGCCCCACACATTGAGCCCGAGCGCGAACAGCCCGATGGCGAACGCATAGTTCCCGAGGCTGTGTACATCGTTGGCCCACAGGGTGAAGACGTTGTAGGCGCCCCAGCGGCGCCCTTCCTTCTTCGTCGGGGCGAGATCGTACGTGTACAAACCGGAGCTGGCTGTTCCGTTGGTTTCCACGCTCGACCGGTCATCCACGGCAGTCATAGGGGGCTCCGGGGAGTTGCGATGAGGGAACGTTTCAAAGTTTCCGCAGATCGGAAGTGAACTTCCGTGGACCAGAACGTAGTTTTCGCCAACTCCACCGTCAAGGGTCTGGAGTCAATGACTTGGGAAAGCGGGTGAATGGTCTCCAATGCGGATGAAACGCGAGAACACGGCGGGCCGGACTCCGCCTCGGGGCGTCGTCCGGCCCGCCGTGTCGTGTTC
>NZ_JBHJQP010000265.1:0-7698 GCF_042262625.1 Streptomyces sp. NPDC056347
GGCCCGGTTCACCGTAACCCGACGGTGACCCGGGCCCCGTTGTCCGTGCGGGCGGCGGTCCGGGGGCAGGCCCCGGCGCCCGTGGCGGATCAGCGCTTGGCGCGCGAGGCGGTGCGGCCGCGCTCCTTCTGGTCCAGGACGACCTTGCGGATACGCACGGCCTCCGGGGTCACCTCGACGCACTCGTCGTCGCGGCAGAACTCCAGGGACTGCTCCAGGGAGAGTTTGCGCGGCGGCACGATCGCCTCGAAGGAGTCGGCGGAGGAGGAGCGCATGTTGGTGAGCTTCTTCTCCTTGGTGATGTTCACGTCCATGTCGTCGGCGCGCGAGTTCTCACCGACGATCATGCCCTCGTAGACCTCGGTGCCCGGGTCGGTGAAGAGCACGCCGCGCTCCTGGAGGTTGGTCATCGCGAAGGCGGTGACCGCACCCGCGCGGTCGGCGACCAGCGAGCCGTTGTTGCGCGTCGTCAGCGTGCCGAACCACGGCTCGTGGCCCTCGTGGATGGAGTGGGCGATGCCCGTGCCGCGGGTCTGCGTCAGGAACTCGGTACGGAAACCGATGAGGCCGCGGGAGGGGACGACGAACTCGATGCGGACCCAGCCGGAGCCGTGGTTCGACATGTTGTCCATCCGGCCCTTGCGGACGCCCATGAGCTGGGTGACGGCGCCCATGTGCTCCTCGGGCACGTCGACGGTCATGCGCTCGACCGGCTCGTACGTCTTGCCCTCGACCTGCTTGGTGACCACCTGCGGCTTGCCGATGGTCAGCTCGAAGCCCTCACGGCGCATCTGCTCGACCAGGATGGCCAGCGCCAGCTCGCCGCGGCCCTGCACCTCCCAGGCGTCGGGGCGCTCGGTGTCCAGGACGCGGAGCGAGACGTTACCGATCAGCTCGCGGTCCAGGCGGTCCTTGACCTGGCGGGCGGTGACCTTGCGGTCCTTGACGGCGGCCTTGGCGTCGGCGCCCTTGCCGGTGCCGCCGCGGCCGACCAGCGGCGAGGTGTTCGTACCGATGGTCATGGAGATCGCGGGCTCGTCGACCGTGATCAGCGGCAGCGCGACCGGGTTCTCCGGGTCGGCCAGCGTCTCGCCGATCATGATCTCCGGGATACCGGCCACGGCGCAGATGTCACCGGGGCCCGCCACCTCGGCGGGCTTGCGGGTGAGCGCCTCGGTCATCATCAGCTCGGAGATGCGGACGTTGGAGACCGTGCCGTCACGCTTGATCCACGCGACCGTCTGGCCCTTGCGCAGCTCGCCCTGCTCGACGCGGAGCAGCGCGATGCGGCCGAGGAAGTTGTCGGCGTCGAGGTTGGTGACGTGGGCCTGGAGCGGCCCGTTCTCCTCGTACGTCGGGGCCGGGACGTGCTCCAGGATGGTGGAGAAGAACGGCTCCAGGCTGGTGGAGTCGGCCGGGACGGTGCCGTCCTCGGGCTTGGTGAGGGACGCGATGCCGTCACGGCCGCAGGCGTAGACGATCGGGAACTCGATCTGGTCCTCGTCGGCGTCCAGGTCGAGGAAGAGGTCGTAGGTCTCGTTGACGACCTCGTCGATCCGGGAGTCCGGGCGGTCCGTCTTGTTGATGCAGAGGATCACCGGCAGCCGCTGCTGAAGCGCCTTGCGCAGCACGAAGCGGGTCTGCGGCAGCGGGCCCTCGGAAGCGTCCACCAGCAGCACGACCGCGTCCACCATCGACAGACCGCGCTCGACCTCGCCGCCGAAGTCGGCGTGGCCCGGGGTGTCGATGATGTTGATCGTGATGGGCGCCCCGCCGTCCTTGGGGTGATACTTCACCGCCGTGTTCTTGGCGAGGATCGTGATGCCCTTCTCACGCTCCAGGTCGTTCGAGTCCATGACGCGGTCGTCGACGGACTCCAGCTGGTGGGCGGCGAACGCCCCGGCCTGCTTGAGCATGGCATCGACGATGGTCGTCTTGCCGTGGTCGACGTGGGCAACAATGGCTACGTTACGGATGTCATGGCGCGTGGGCATGGGTGGCTTGCGCTTCTCTCGGATCGTGGGATCAGGCGTCTAAGTCGGTCTCAAGTCCTCGTACGCCCACCGGGCGGACGCGCCACGGCTCGTCCAATGGTACGGGCCCGGCGCCGCAGCGGCTTCCCGGGCGAGCTACGGGGCCTCCCCCGGGCCCGTCTCCGGCCGCCCCGACCGGGGCCGACGTACCGGCCCCGATCCGCGTAGGCCGCACGTTCGCGCCCCCGTGGCCGGGTCTTCCGGCGGATTTCACCGGGGACGCGGCCACGGGGGCGCGATGGGGACGCTGGGTCTGTCCTGGGACAGGCCCGGACCTGCACGGCTTCGGAGGTGGGGCTCCGGAGCGGGTTCTCCGGGAGACCGGGGTAGGGGCCCCGGTACGGGTCTCGGAGGTGGGGGGATCGAGCGGCCGCCCGGGTCAACGGGCTCGGGCCCATGGGGCCCGGGCCGACCTTGCCCGCGGGGCAAGGCGGCGGGCAAGGGATTTGAGCCATTCCTGAGCTTTCGGCCGAGCGGGCCGGGGCACCCGGGCCCAGGTGCTGACCTGCTGCTCCTCCCGGTCCGCGGGAGGACCGGCGGCCTGGAGGGGCGTCCGGCGAACGCCCCTCCAGGCCGTGTCCGGCGGTCGGATCCGGGCCGTCCGCGTGCCCGGCCCCGCGGAACCGTGCGCCTAGGTCCGCTCGAAACCGATGTCCTGGTAGCGCGGTGCGGCGAAGCCGAAGGCCCCGACGTTCACCAGCTTCCGGTCCACCGCGACCAGCTGCGGGCGCCGGTAGAGCGGGATCGATCCGGCGGCGGCCCAGATCCGGGCGTCGGCCTGCTTCATCAGCTCCTGGGCCGCGGATTCGTCGAGCTCCGCGACGGCCCGGTCGAAGAGCTGGTCGATGTGGTCGGTGCCGACGCGGGTGTAGTTCTGCTCGACCTGGAGCGAGCCGTCGGTGGCGGGCACCGGCTTGGCGAAGATCGGCCGGTCGTCGGTGGCCGGGTAGGCGGTCGCGGGCCAGGAGTAGAGGGCCAGGTCGTACTCGCCTGCGGCGACGTGGTCCCGGAAGTAGCTCTCGTCGGGCACCTTCACGATCTCCGTGCGGATGCCGATCTCCTCCAGCATCGCCGAGATCCGGTCGCCCACCCCGCGCAACTGCTCCGAGCCGGGGCCGGACGGCAGGACGAAGCGCAGGCTGAGCGGCTTGCCGTCCTTGCCGAGCGGGCCGGGGCGCGGGCCCGCCGCCCGGGCGGGGGCCGCGGTGCCCGGCGGGGCGTACGCGCCCACCGCACCGCCGGTCCGCTGGCCCTGGGCGCCGGGCCGGCCGGGGGCGGCCTCGCCGGGGGCGGTCTCACCGGACGGGGCGAGGCGGTCGGCCTGGCGCAGCAGGGCGGCGCTGTGGACCGCGGCGGCGGGGGCGGGGGCCAGTACGTGGATGCCGTCGGCCGGGTCGCCCTCGCCTGGCTTGCCGTCGTCGCCGGCGGCCGGCTGCTCGTCCGCTCCCTCGTCACCGGCCGTCCCCGCTTCGGGGCCCTGCTCCTCGGCCTCACTGCCCGCCTTGGTGCCGTTGCCCTGGCGGGCCGCGCCCTCCCGGGTCCAGCCCGCCTCGGCCAGCAGCGCCTGTGCCCGCTCGGGGTCCCGGCCGCCGAGGGCGTCGCTGCCGTCCTGGTAGCCGGGCTGGCCGGCGAGGGCCAGGTGGCTGCCGACCGGCCGGGCGGGCAGGCCGAGCGGCCCCAGCACGGTGTCCGCCAGTTCCTGGCGGTCCAGGGCGCGGGCGACCGCCCGGCGCACCCGGTCGTCCGCCAGCGGCCCGGACTCGCCGTTCAGCGCGAGCTGGGTGTACGCGGGCTCCAGCGACTTGCGCACCACGTAGCCGCCCAGCGCCTTCTGCTCGGCGGCGTACGCCTCGGCGTCGGCCCGGGCCCGTTCCCTGGCGGCCCGGGCGGCGGCGGCCGCCTCGGGGTCCGAGCCGTGGGCCTCGGCCCAGGAGCGCAGGGCCGTGGCCGGGTCCGTCGCGGCGCCGGGGCCCAGTGCGAGGGGCGGTCGCCCCTTCGCCCGGTCGCGGACGGCCCGGGTGATCCGGCCGGCCGCGGCGGCGTCGATGTCGGCCACGTCGACCCGGCCCGAGGCGAGGGCGGCGGCCCGGTCGCGCGGGGCGACGGCCCGGAAGACCAGCGAGTCGAGCTTGGCCCGGGTGCCCCACCAGCGGGGGTTGCGGACGAGGGTGACCTCGCCCGCCTTCTTGTCCAGGCCGCCCAGCCGGAAGGGCCCGGCGGTCGCCTTCAGGGTGGTGCGGGACGCGTCGTTGAAGGCGTCCGGGGAGCCGGTCGTCTCCTTCGGGTACAGCGGGGAGAACAGCGAGCGCCAGTCCGCGTACGGTCTGTTGAAGGTGACCCGTACCTCCAGATCGTCGGCGCCGCGCTCGATCTTCTCGATGCGGTCGTACCCGGCGTTGCGGGCGGTCCAGAACGCGCTGTCGCGGCCGCTCAGCGCCCGCCACTGGGCGAGGAAGTCGGGGGCTCCGATCTCCCGGCCGTCGCTCCACACCGCCTGCTGGTTGAGGCGGTAGAGCACCACCTGCCGGGGTTCGCGCTCGACCACCTTCGCGGACTCCAGGTAGTCCGGGTTCCGCTGCGGCATGCCCCGGTCGTCGAGCGGGAAGAGCGTCGGCAGCAGGGCGCCGGTGATCCGGGCGGTCGTGCCGTCGGCGTCCGCCTGGAAGGCGTTGAGGGTGGTGGGCATCGCGTCGATCGCCCAGTCGACCGTGCCGCCGTCGGCGATCCGGTTCCGGTCGACGGCGGCGACGTCGGGGGCCGCGGTGCCGCCGTTGCCGGAGCCGCAGCCCGCCAGCAGGGGGAGGGCCAGCACACCGGTCGTGAGGAGCGCGAGGGAGCGGCGCTTGCGGGCGGCCGTCCCCCGCTGGACTTTCGAAACACGCCCTGGGTGGGGCATGGCTGGTACCTCCGGGGCCGGCCCGGACCGGCCGTCAGCGGGTGGGCCGGATGGGGCGCTCTTGGTGGCATTTGCAGTTGATCACACTGATTTCGTCCACCTACTGAAGGCGCCTGTACGCGGGCGGCGGCGCAGACACGGCGCCGCCGCCCCGAAGCTCACCCGTGCGGCCCAGGGCCTGCCGCCGGCCCGCCGCCGGACCACCGCCGTCCCGCCTCCGCCGTCTTCCGGCGGGCGGTGGCGGAGCGACGGCGGCCCCGGCCCCCGGGGCCGTGGGGAGGGGATCAGCCGAGCAGCCCGGCGATCGCCTCCGCGGTGTCCGTCTCCGCCAGGCGCGGGAAGATCCGCTCGACGCTGTTGCGGTGGGTGCCGGCGTCCATGTCGGTGACCGCGTCGGTGGCGATCGTGACGTGGTAGCCATGCTCGTACGCCGCGCGGGCGGTGGACTCGACGCCGATGCTGGTCGCGATACCGGTGAGGACGATCTGGGTGACCCCCGCCCGGCGCAGCCGCAGGTCGAGGTCGGTGCCGTGGAAGGCGCCCCAGGTGCGCTTGGTGACGACGATGTCGCCCTCACGCGGTCCGAGCTCCGGCACGATCTCCGCCCAGTCGGCGGGCGGCTGCCCGCCGGAGCCCGCCGGGCTCTCGTTGCGGCCGGGCGCGCCGTCGACGACATGGACGAGGACGACCGGGAGGCCCTTGGCGCGGAAGGCGTCGGCGAGCGCCGCGGAACGGGCGACGACCTCGGCGGCGGGGCGGGGGGCGGTCTCCCTGCCGACGATGCCCTTCTGGAGGTCGATGACGACCAGGGCGGTCTTCGGATCGAGAGTGGTGGCGGTCATGGCGCTGCTCCTGTTGCTTCTGTGCGAGGCGGGTGGGGGGAGGCGGAGGCTACGGGGACAGGGCGGGACGGGGCGGGACGGGGCGGGACGGGACGGGCGTACCCGTCATCGCGCCCCGGTCAGCCGGTCGAGCAGCTCGACGGCCTCGGCCACGGTGCGGCGCTCGGCACCGTCGAGTCCGGCCGCGAGGGCCTCGGCGAGCCAGTCGTGCTTGGCGGCCCTGACCTCGGCGAGCGTCGCGGCCCCGGCCGCGGTGAGCGACACCACGGACTTGCGGCCGTCGTCCGGATCGGGCGAGCGCCCGACCAGCCCCTGGTTCTCCAGCGCCCCGAGGGTCAGCCGCATGGACTGCGGGCGCACGTACTCCGCGCGGGCCAGCGCGGCCGTGGTGGCCGGCCCCTCCCGGTCCAGCCGGGCGAGCACCGCGCGCTGCGTCGGTGTCAGCAGGCCGCCCGAGGAGGTTGCGCGCAGCCGCCGCAGCAGCCGTCCGACCACGGCGGACAGCCGCACCGCCAGCTCCTCGGCGTCCGGCGCTCCGCCGTCGTCGGCGGCCAGGGGGGTACGGGGTTCAGGCATGCCCCGACCGTAAAAGATGCACAGGGCACCTTGCAAGGCTGCCTGTCTTTCTCGGGGCGCTTTTCGGCCGTCCCTAGATCGCGCTCCGATAGCCTTGCTCGCCGAGCGGCCCGCGATCTAGGGTGAATGCGCTTTCAGAAAAGGGTCGGTCCATGCAGCAACTGGTGCTTCGGCACAGCACGAACAGCGGGCGGTCGGTCGAGTGAGCGCGCCCACCGTCTACGACGTCGCCGAGCGGGCGGGTGTCTCCATCGCCACGGTCTCGCGGGTCTACCGCACCCCGGACTCGGTGCGCGCGCAGACCCGGGAACGGGTCCTGGAGGCCGCCCGCTCGCTGGGTTACGTACCCAGCGGCAACGCCCGGGGCCTGGCCAGCCGGACCACCGGCGTGCTCGGCCTCTGCTTCCCGGACTACGCCGACCCCGAGGCCGAGGCGGAGGCGGAGGACAGCGACGCCGACGACGCGGTGATGCTCTACTCCGACCAGGTCATCCGCGGCATGGAGCGCGCGGCCCGGCGGCACGGCTACGCGCTGCTGATCGCCGCCCTGCTGGAGGGCGGGACGGAGGATCTCGTCGCGAAGGTCGCCGGGCGGGTCGACGGCTTCGCCGTCATGGCGCGGACCGTGCCGACCGAGGACCTGGACGTGATATCGCGCCGGCTCCCGGTGGTGATGCTGGCCGGCCCCCGCGAGATAGACCACCTCGACCACATCGTCGTGGCCAACACGGACGGCGAGCGTGAGCTGGCCCGCCACCTGATCGAGGACCACGGGCTGCGCAGGCTCGCCTTCGTCGGCGGCGAGGCCGACGCCCCGGACGCGGAGGCGCGGTTCCTGGGCTTCCGGCAGGCCTGCGCGGACGCCGGACTCCCGGTGCCCGGGGCACCCGACCTGCGGGTCGCGATGATGACGCAGGCAGAGGGGGCGCGGGCCGCCGAAGCGCTGCTCGACCGGCCCGGCGAGCGGCCGCAGGGGATGCTCTTCGCCAACGACCAGATGGCGGTGGGCGCGCTGCGCGCGCTGGAGCGGCGCGGAGTGCGGGTGCCCGAGGACGTCGCGGTCACCGGCTTCGACGGGATTCCGCTCGGCCGCATCGTGACGCCGTCGCTGACGACGGTGCGCCAGCCGATCCGCCGGCTCGGCGAGCAGGCGGTGGAGCTGCTGGTGCAGCGGCTGGCCGAGAGGGACCGGGAGCCGGTCTCGCTGATGCTCCCGGTCTCCCAGGTCCGCCGCGCCAGCTGCGGCTGCGGCTGACGGGAGGGCCCGCCCCCGGCCCTGGTCCGCCGCCCCGCGGTCCCGGTCCGCCGCCCCGACCGACGGAAGGACCCGCCCCCGCCCGGCGATCGGGCG
>NZ_JBHJQP010000266.1:0-7637 GCF_042262625.1 Streptomyces sp. NPDC056347
CGCCTCCTCTGGGGCGCGGGCCGTCGCCCGTACCCAAACGCTCCTCAAGGGCAGCAACGGCGCCGGTACGGTCCGCCGTACGGTGCTCCCCGGCGGCCTCCGGGTCGTCACCGAGACCCTGCCCTCCGTACGCTCCGCCACCTTCGGCATCTGGGCCAACGTCGGTTCGCGCGACGAGACCCCCACGCTGAACGGCGCGACGCACTACCTCGAACACCTCCTCTTCAAGGGCACCGCCAAGCGCAGCGCCCTCGACATCTCCGCCGCGATCGACGCGGTCGGCGGCGAGATGAACGCCTTCACGGCGAAGGAGTACACCTGCTACTACGCGCGGGTCCTCGACACCGACCTGCCGCTGGCCATCGACGTCGTCTGCGACATGCTGACCGGCTCGCTGATCACCGCCGAGGACGTCGACGCCGAACGCGGCGTGATCCTCGAGGAGATCGCGATGACCGAGGACGACCCGGGCGACTGCGTGCACGACCTGTTCGCGCACACCATGCTCGGCGACACTCCCCTCGGCCGCCCGGTCCTCGGCACCGTCGACACCATCAACGCGCTCGACCGCGGCCGGATCGCCCGCTTCTACAAGAAGCACTACGACCCCACGCACCTGGTCGTCGCCGCCGCGGGCAACATCGACCACGCCACGGTCGTACGGCAGGTCCGCAGGGCCTTCGAGCGGGCGGGCGCGCTCTCGCGCACCGACGCCGTCCCGGTCGCCCCGCGCCAGGGCTCCCGCACGCTGCGCACCGCGGGCCGGATGGAGCTGCTGAACCGCAAGACGGAACAGGCCCATGTCGTCCTCGGCGTACCCGGCCTGGCCCGCACCGACGACCGCCGCTGGGCGCTCGGCGTGCTCAACACCGCCCTCGGCGGCGGCATGAGCTCCCGTCTCTTCCAGGAGGTACGGGAGAAGCGCGGCCTCGCCTACAGCGTGTACTCCTACACCTCGGGCTTCGCCGACTGCGGCCTCTTCGGGGTGTACGCGGGCTGCCGGCCCAGCCAGGTCCACGACGTCCTCAGGATCTGCCGGGACGAGCTCGACCGGGTGGCCTCCGAGGGGCTCAGCGACGAGGAGATCGGCCGCGCCGTCGGGCAGCTCTCCGGCTCCACGGTCCTCGGCCTGGAGGACACCGGCGCGCTGATGAACCGGATCGGCAAGAGCGAGCTGTGCTGGGGCGACCAGATGTCGGTCGACGACATGCTGGCCCGGATAGCGCAGGTCACCCCCGACGACGTCCGCGCCGTCGCGGGCGAGGTCCTGGGACACCGCCCCTCCCTCTCCGTCATCGGTCCGCTCAAGGACAAGCAGGCAGCCCGCCTCGAAGAAGCGGTCGCCTGACCGTCGAGGCGGTCTTGCGACCCATCCGCCGACTCTTGACCCACCCGTTAAGGAAGCAGAGCAATGAGCAAGCTGCGCGTGGCCGTTCTCGGCGCCAGGGGCCGGATCGGCTCCGAGGCGGTGCGAGCCGTCGAGGCCGCCGACGACATGGAGCTGGTGGCCGCCCTCGGCCGGGGCGACAAGCTGGAGACCCTCACGGATTCCGGCGCCCAGGCCGTCGTCGAGCTCACCACCCCCGCGTCGGTGATGGACAACCTCGAATTCTGTGTCCGGCACGGCATCCACGCCGTCGTCGGCACCACGGGCTGGACCGACGAACGGCTCGCGCAGCTGAACACCTGGCTCGCCGCCTCCCCGCGGACCGGTGTCCTCATCGCGCCGAACTTCTCCATCGGCGCCGTCCTCACCATGAAGTTCGCGGAGCGGGCCGCCCGCTACTTCGAGTCCGTCGAGGTCATCGAGCTGCACCACCCCAACAAGGTCGACGCCCCCTCGGGCACCGCCACCCGCACCGCCCAGCTGATCGCCGAGGCCCGCCGTACGGCCGGTCTCGGCGATCAGCCGGACGCCACGGCCACGGCCCTGGACGGTGCCCGCGGCGCCGACGTCGACGGCGTACCGGTCCACTCGGTCCGGCTCCGGGGCCTGCTCGCCCACCAGGAGGTGCTGCTCGGCGGGGAGGGCGAGACGCTCACCATCCGCCACGACTCCCTGCACCACAGCAGCTTCATGCCCGGCATCCTGCTCGGCACCCGCCGCGTGGTGACCACTCCCGGCCTCACGTTCGGCCTGGAACACTTCCTCGACCTGAACTGACTGAGCCCTGCCATGCGCGCAAAGATCACCTACTTCGTCACCGCCGCCGTCCTGGTCTTCTACTTCGTCCTGGTCGGCAGCCGCGGGTTCCTGCTCATCGAGCACGGCACCCTGCTGACGGTCACCTTCGGGGTCGCGGTACTGATCCTGCCGGTGATCGGGATCTGGTTCCTCTGGAAGAACACCCAGTTCGTCTCCCGGGCCAACGCGCTGGCCGCGCAGCTCGAAGGGGAGGGCGGCCTGCCGGTCGACGAGCTGGTCCGCACCCCGTCCGGCCGCATCGACCGTGATTCGGCCGACGTGGTCTTCGCCCGCCGCCGTGAGGAGACCGAGGACTCCCCGGACGACTGGCGATGCTGGTTCCGCCTGGCCGTGGCCTACCAGGACGCCAGGGACACCCCGAGAGCCCGCAAGGCCATGCAGCGGGCCATCGCCCTGCACGGAGCCGAGAAGGCCCGGCCCAGCACGTCCTGAACGGGCGCGCGGGGCCGGGCCTTCCGGTCGTACGGGGCCTCAGCCCTGCCGGTACTCGTCGGCCCAGGCCTCGACCGTGTCGGCCGCGCGGTCGAAGGCCTCGGACCGGCTCAGGAAGTCGGCATTGCTGTCGGTGAGCAGCGGCGAAACCGGATTGCCTCCCTGGCGTACGAGGAGCAGCGCCTGCCCCTGGACCGTACGCGGGAAGCCGAGCCACTTCACCGGCTGCTGCACCGTGCGGACGGCGGTGACCCGGTTCCACGGCACGGTCACCGTGCTGAGGAAGCCGACCCGGCGCACGCCGTGCCGACTCACCCAGGCGCCCATTCGCAGCAGCCGCAGGGCACAGGCGATGATCACCAGGGCCAGCCCCAGACACACCACCGCCCCCGGCAGCTCCGCGGCGAATGCGATGACCATGCCCGCCAGCAGGACGAAGGACGCCAGCAGCAGCGCGGAGGCCGATGCCGCGACCCGCCAGGGCCCGGGGCGGTAGGGGCGTCGCCAGCTGTCGTGGTCGTCGAACGGCAGCGCGATGTCCTCGGCCTGCGCGTCAAACGCGCGGTCGGCCGTCAGGAAGGGCAGGGGCACGTCTGATCCTCACTCACAAGCACACTCGATTGCTGTGCCCGGTGAGGCTACCGAGACGATCACGGCCGGACCACCCCAGGGGGCCCGTACGAGTCACTGCCCCTGGGACGCCTCGGCCTGTTCCGTGTGCACGGGCCCCTGGGAGGGGCTGAGCGCGGGCAGGCCGAGAATCAATGCCCCGGCCAGGCCGGCTATCACCGTCAGCCCCACGAGGGAGCGGGCGGTTATTTCGGAGACGCTGGGCCGCTGCCTCGGCGGCGGAGTGACATTACTGCGGAATCGGTCGCTCTCGGCCACGAACGAGAACGGAACGGATTCACGCCGGCGGAACATGAGGAAGGTCTCCTTGAACTCTCTTGTGGATGCTGCTATTGAGTCAGACGCGCGAAGGGGCCGATCGGTGCCCCGAATCGCCGAATTCGTCGAAGAAATCCCGGCACGGCCCTTCCGACCTGCTTGTCAGTGGCGGCCCGTAGAGTGGGCGCCGCCCGAGCGACGCGATTGGAAGGACCCCGCCGGTGACCGAGACCCCCGAGCCCGCACAGCCCAGCTTCCGCAGTGATGTCACCGTTGAGCTGGTGAAACACGCCGCGGGCGACTCCGACGTCCTGTTCGCCGCCCGTGTCTCCACGGCCGGTGAGCAGTCCCTGGAGGAGGTCACCAAGGATCCCGAGCGCTCCAAGGGCCTCATCAACTTCCTGATGCGCGACCGCCACGGCAGCCCGTTCGAGCACAACTCGATGACCTTCTTCATCAGTGCCCCGATCTTCGTGTTCCGGGAGTTCATGCGCCACCGCGTCGGCTGGTCGTACAACGAGGAATCCGGCCGCTACCGGGAGCTGCAGCCGGTCTTCTACGTTCCCGACGCCTCCCGCAAGCTCGTCCAGCAGGGCCGCCCCGGCAAGTACGAGTTCGTCGAGGGCACCGAGGCCCAGCTGGAGCTCACCGGCCGGACCATGGAGGACTCCTACCGCCGGGCGTACGAGGCGTACCAGGAGATGCTCGCCGCCGGGGTGGCCCGCGAGGTCGCCCGCGCGGTGCTTCCCGTCGGCCTCTTCTCCTCGATGTACGCCACATGCAACGCCCGCTCGCTGATGCACTTCCTCGGTCTGCGGACCCAGCACGAGCTGGCCAAGGTGCCGTCCTTCCCGCAGCGCGAGATCGAGATGGTCGGCGAACAGATGGAGGAGCACTGGGCCCGGCTGATGCCGCTCACCCATGCAGCCTTCAACAAGAACGGACGCGTCGCCCCGTAAGCGGTGTCCGTATTGCGGCGTTTCGTGAAGTTCATCTAGGCTGATCAAACGGACCCGGCACTGCTTGAACCCCCGAGCAGGCAGTGCCGGGCTCCTTCTGCTTGTCCCCCCGAGGGGGCAGTCCCGGCTGAGCAGCGAGTAGCGTGTTACCCATGGCTCCGATCTCCACTCCGCAGGCCCCCTTCGGGCGGGTCCTCACCGCTATGGTCACGCCCTTCACGGCGGACGGCGCACTCGACCTCGACGGTGCCCAGCGGCTCGCCGCCCATCTCGTGGACGCAGGCAACGACGGCCTGGTCGTCAACGGCACCACCGGCGAGTCCCCGACCACCAGCGACGCGGAGAAGGACCAGCTCGTGCGAGCGGTCCTGGAGGCGGTGGGGGACCGGGCCCACGTCGTCGCGGGCATCGGCACCAACGACACCCGGCACAGCATCGAGCTCGCCCGCACCGCCGAGCGGTCCGGCGCCCACGGCCTCCTCGCGGTGACGCCGTACTACAACAAGCCGCCGCAGGAAGGGCTCTTCCGGCACTTCACGGCCATCGCCGACGCCACCGGCCTGCCGGTGATGCTCTACGACATCCCTGGCCGCAGCGGCGTGCCGATCGACACGGAGACGCTCGTACGCCTCGCCGAGCACCCGCGTATCGTGGCCAACAAGGACGCCAAGGGCGACCTCGGCCGTGCCAGCTGGGCCATCGCCCGCTCCGGCCTCGCCTGGTACTCCGGCGACGACATGCTCAACCTGCCGCTCCTCTCGGTCGGCGCCATCGGCATCGTCTCCGTGGTCGGCCACGTCGTCACCCCGGAGCTGCGGGCCCTCATCGAGGCGCACACCTCGGGCGACGTCCAGAAGGCCACCGAGATCCACCAGAAGCTCCTGCCGGTCTTCACCGGCATGTTCCGCACTCAGGGTGTGATCACCACCAAGGCCGCGCTGGCCCTCCAGGGCCTGCCCGCAGGTCCGCTCCGCCTCCCCCTGGTGGAGCTCACCGCCCAGGAAACGGCCCAGCTCAAGATCGATCTCGCGGCCGGCGGGGTACAGCTGTAACCACGGACTTCACAACTGAATAAGCGAAGAACACTCGCAAGCAAGGCATCACAGACAACAGCAAGTGCACGAATGACATGCGCGCCACGTGCCCAAGCGGTACGTGGCGCGCGTGGTAAGGAGAGTCTTTTGAGTCATCCGCATCCCGAACTCGGCACCCCGCCGAAGCTCCCGAAGGGCGGACTTCGCGTCACCCCGCTCGGCGGCCTCGGCGAGATCGGCCGCAACATGACGGTCTTCGAGTACGGCGGCCGCCTGCTCATCGTCGACTGCGGCGTCCTCTTCCCCGAGGAGGAGCAGCCCGGCGTCGACCTGATCCTGCCGGACTTCACCACGATCCGGGACCGCCTCGACGACATCGAGGGCATCGTCCTCACGCACGGCCACGAGGACCACATCGGCGGTGTCCCGTACCTGCTGCGCCTGAAGCCGGACATCCCGCTCATCGGTTCCAAGCTGACCCTCGCGCTGATCGAGGCGAAGCTCCAGGAGCACCGCATCCGTCCGTACACCCTCGAGGTGGCGGAGGGCCAGCGCGAGCGCATCGGCGTCTTCGACTGCGAGTTCATCGCGGTCAACCACTCGATCCCGGACGCTCTCGCGGTCGCCATCCGTACTCCCGCGGGCCTGGCCGTGGCGACCGGTGACTTCAAGATGGACCAGCTCCCGCTGGACGGCCGTCTCACGGACCTGCACGCATTCGCCCGGCTGAGCGAGGAGGGCATCGACCTCCTCCTCTCCGACTCGACGAACGCCGAGGTCCCCGGCTTCGTGCCGCCCGAGCGCGACATCTCCAACGTTCTGCGCACGGTGTTCGCCAACGCCCAGAAGCGCATCATCGTGGCGAGCTTCGCCAGCCACGTCCACCGCATCCAGCAGATCCTCGACGCGGCACACGAGTACGGCCGCAGGGTCGCCTTCGTCGGCCGGTCCATGGTCCGCAACATGGGCATCGCCCGGGACCTCGGCTATCTGAACGTCCCGGCGGGGCTGATCGTCGACGTACGGACCCTCGACGACCTGCCGGACGACGAGGTCGTGCTGGTGTGCACCGGTTCCCAGGGCGAGCCGATGGCCGCGCTGTCCCGGATGGCCAACCGTGACCACCAGATCCGGATCGTCCAGGGCGACACGGTGATCCTCGCGTCGTCCCTGATCCCGGGCAACGAGAACGCGGTCTACCGCGTGATCAACGGCCTGACCCGCTGGGGCGCCAACGTCGTCCACAAGGGCAACGCCAAGGTCCACGTCTCGGGCCACGCCTCGGCCGGCGAGCTGCTGTACTTCTACAACATCTGCAGGCCGAAGAACCTGATGCCGGTCCACGGCGAATGGCGCCACCTGCGGGCCAACGCCGAGCTCGGCGCGCTCACCGGGGTGCCCAAGGACCACATCGTCATCGCCGAGGACGGCGTCGTCGTCGACCTGGTCGACGGCAAGGCCAAGATCGTCGGCAAGGTCCAGGCGGGCTATGTCTACGTCGACGGACTCTCCGTCGGTGACGTCACCGAGACCTCGCTCAAGGACCGCCGCATCCTCGGCGACGAGGGCATCATCTCGGTCTTCATCGTGGTCGACAGCTCCACCGGCAAGATCGTGGCCGGTCCCCATATCCACGCACGGGGCTCCGGCATCGACGACGCGGCGTTCAACGCCGTCGCGCCGAAGATCGAGGAAGCGCTCAACAAGTCCGCGCAGGACGGCGTGATGGAGCCGCACCAGCTCCAGCAGCTCGTCCGCCGCACGGTGGGCAAGTGGGTCTCCGACACCTACCGTCGCCGGCCGATGATCCTTCCCGTCGTCGTCGAGGTCTGATCGCCGACAGGCACGAACACGGGAGCGGGGCCCCGATTTGCATCGGGCGCCCCGCTCCAGTACGTTTACGGCTCCGCCTGAAGGGAACAGCCACGCACACTCGTGTGCCTCGGCCGTCCCGGACTCGGCGGGAATTCCGACTCAGAATCTCTGATAAAGTCGGATCCGCCGAAAGGCAAAGACCTTCCAACAGGTCACCGGAATTCAAATTCGGACCGGAAACGGAACGAGAAAGAGTCTGGTAAGGTTGGAACCGCCGGAAAGGGAATCGCGAAAGCGAGGAAC
>NZ_JBHJQP010000267.1:0-7491 GCF_042262625.1 Streptomyces sp. NPDC056347
GGTCGAGGGGGACCGCCCGGCGTCCGGATGCCGCGGGTCAGCGTCCGTTGAAGGCGTCCTTCAGCCGGGAGAACAGCCCCTGCTGGCCGGGCTGGAACTGGCCGGTGGGCCGCTCCTCGCCCCGCATCTTCGCCAGGTCCCGCAGCAGCCGCTCCTGCTCCGGGTCCAGCTTCGTCGGGGTCATCACCTCGACGTGCACGATCAGGTCACCGCGCCCGCCGCCCCGCAGGTGCGTGACGCCGCGGCCGTGCAGCGGGACGGACTGGCCGGACTGGGTGCCGGGCCGGATGTCGACCTCCTCCAGCCCGTCGAGCGTCTCCAGCGGCACCTTGGTGCCGAGCGCGCCCGCGGTCATCGGGATGGTGACCGTGCAGTGCAGGTCGTCGCCGCGGCGCTGGAACACCGCGTGCGACAGCTCGTGGATCTCCACGTACAGATCGCCGGCCGGGCCGCCGCCGGGTCCGACCTCGCCCTCGCCCGCGAGCTGGATGCGGGTGCCGTTGTCGACACCGGCGGGGATCTTCACCGTGAGCGTGCGCCGCGAGCGGATGCGGCCGTCACCGGCGCACTCCGGGCAGGGCGTCGGCACGACCGTGCCGAAGCCCTGGCACTGCGGGCAGGGCCGCGAGGTCATGACCTGGCCGAGGAAGGACCGGGTGACCTGCGAGACCTCGCCGCGGCCGCGGCACATGTCACACGTCTGGGCGGAGGTGCCGGGGGCGGCGCCCTCGCCGCTGCACGTGGTGCAGACGACGGCCGTGTCGACCTGGATGTCCTTGGTGGTGCCGAACGCCGCCTCGGCGAGGTCGATCTCCAGCCGGATCATGGCGTCCTGGCCGCGCCGGGTGCGCGAACGGGGTCCGCGCTGCTGCGACGTGCCGAAGAACGCGTCCATGATGTCGGAGAAGTTGCCGAAGCCGCCCTGTCCGAAGCCGCCCGCGCCACCGCCGCCGGAGGCGGACAGCGGGTCGCCGCCGAGGTCGTAGACCTGCTTCTTCTGCGGGTCCGACAGCACCTCGTAGGCGGCGTTGATCTCCTTGAACCGCTCCTGGGTCTTCGGATCGGGGTTGACATCCGGGTGCAGCTCGCGGGCGAGCCGCCGGAATGCCTTCTTGATCTCGTCCTGGGACGCGTCGCGGCGTACGCCGAGTACGGCGTAGTAGTCCGTGGCCACTTACGACTCCGCCAGGATCTGTCCGACGTAACGTGCCACTGCGCGTACCGCTCCCATCGTTCCGGGGTAGTCCATGCGGGTCGGTCCGACCACGCCGAGTTTGGCGACTGCCTCGTCGCCCGAACCGTAGCCGACCGCGACGACGGACGTGGAGTTGAGCCCCTCGTGGGCGTTCTCGTGCCCGATGCGTACGGTCATGCCCGAGTCCTTGGCCTCGCCCAGCAGCTTCAGCAGCACGACCTGCTCCTCCAGCGCTTCCAGCACCGGCCGGATCATCACGGGGAAGTCGTGCCCGAAGCGCGTGAGGTTGGAGGTGCCGCCGATCATCAGCCGCTCCTCCGTCTCCTCGACGAGGGTTTCGAGCAGGATGGAGAGCACGGTGGACACGGTGCCCCGGTCCTCGCTCTCGAAGGATTCCGGCAGATCCTGCACCAGCTGCGGGACATCCGTGAAACGGCGTCCCACGACCCGGCTGTTGAGCCGGGCCCGCAGGTCGGCGAGAGAGGTCTCGCCGAACGGGGCGGGGCAGTCGATCATGCGCTGTTCGACCCGGCCGGTGTCCGTGATGAGCACGAGCATCAGCCGGGCGGGCGCCAGCGACAGCAGCTCCACGTGCCGCACCGTCGAACGGGTCAGCGAGGGGTACTGCACGATGGCGACCTGCCGGGTCAGCTGCGCGAGCAGCCGTACGGTGCGGCCCACGACGTCGTCGAGGTCGACCGCGCCGTCGAGGAAGTTGTGGATCGCGCGGCGCTCCGGCGACGAGAGGGGCTTGACCCCCGCGAGCCGGTCGACGAAGAGCCGGTAGCCCTTGTCCGTCGGGATGCGTCCGGCGCTGGTGTGGGGCTGGGCGATGAAGCCCTCGTCCTCCAGCACGGCCATGTCGTTGCGGACCGTCGCCGGGGAGACCCCCAGCTTGTGCCGCTCGGTGAGCGCCTTGGAGCCGACGGGCTCCTCCGTACCGACATAGTCCTGGACGATGGCGCGGAGCACTTCGAGTCTGCGTTCACTGAGCATCGCGCACACCTCCAGCTGTGTTCCTCGGTGGTTCCCGGGCCGTTCCCGGGCTTCTGCCCAGGAATCCGCCTGGCACTCTGTCATCCCGAGTGCCAGCAATCCCCCGCCAGTGTACGGCGGCCGAGTGGGGGCCTAGCAAGGGCGACCGGCCAGTCCGTCACGAGACCCCGCAGGTCTTTTGCCGGTAGCGTCGCGGTATGGACGCCTCTTGGGAAGAGTTCGGGTGGGAGCGAATCGGTCACGGAGTGGGCCGCCGCCGCCTTCCCGGGTGGGACGCGACGGTCGCGCTGGTCACCGGGGCGGACGGCGCGCTGCTCTTCGACACCGGCTCGACCCTCCGCGAGGGCGCCGAGGTACGGGCCCAGGCCGAGGCGCTGCTGGGCCGCAGGGTGACGCATATCGCACTCAGCCACCCGCACTTCGACCATGTGCTGGGCACCGCCGCGTTCTCCGGCGCCGAGGTGTACGGGGCGGCCGGGCTGGCGGAGTTCCTGCGGAAGGACGGGGCGGCCGGGCTGCACTCCGCGGCGCTGCGCCACGGCCTCTCCGAGCACGACGCGGCGGAGGCGGTCGACGCGCTGGTGGCGCCGAAGCACCAGGTGTGCGGCGAGTGGACGCTCGATCTGGGCGGCGGGCGCGAGGTGGTGCTGGCGGACGTCGGGCCCGCGCACAGCGGCCACGACCTGGTGGCGGTCGTCCCCGGCTCCCCGGGCTCCCCCGCGGTCGTGCTCTGCGGCGACCTGGTGGAGGAGTCGGGCGAGCCGCAGGCCGGCGAGGACGCGCACCCGGCCCGCTGGCCGGTGGCGCTGGACCGGCTGCTGGCCCTGGGCGGCGAGGACGCGGTGTACGTGCCGGGCCACGGGGCGGTGGTGGACGCGGCGTTCGTACGGGAGCAGCGGCGGCGACTGGCCGAACTGTTCGGCGTGTCGTGACCCCGGTGCCCCGTCGTCCTATCGTCGTCGGATGCGCAGCTACCAGCCGGACCTGACCCCGCCGTGGAAGAGGTCCGCCCCCGTTCCCGAGGTCCCCGCCGAGCCCGATCTGGTGGTGGAGGAGGTCTCCACCGGCTTCTGCGGTGCGGTGATCCGGTGCGAGAAGACGGCCCAGGGCCCGACGGTGACCCTGGAGGACCGCTTCGGCAAGCACCGGGTGTTCCCTATGGAGCCGCGCGGCTTCCTGCTGGAGGGCAGGGTCGTCACCCTCGTGCGCCCCGCGGCCGCCGCCCCGGCGCGCCCGGCCCGTACGGCCTCGGGGTCGGTCGCCGTCCCCGGGGCGCGGGCCCGCGTCGCGCGGGCGGGCCGGATCTACGTGGAGGGGCGGCACGACGCGGAGCTGGTGGAGCGGGTCTGGGGCGACGACCTCAGGATCGAGGGCGTGGTCGTCGAGTACCTGGAGGGGGTCGACGACCTGCCGGAGATCGTGCGCGCCTTCTCCCCCGGCCCGGACGCCCGGCTGGGCGTGCTGGTCGACCATCTGGTGCCCGGTTCCAAGGAGTCCCGGATCGCCGAGCGGGTGTCGGACGCGGACGTGCTGGTGGTCGGGCACCCGTACATCGACGTGTGGGAGGCGGTGAAGCCGTCCTCGGTGGGCATCCCGGCGTGGCCCGCGGTGGCGCGCGGGCAGGACTGGAAGACCGGGGTGTGCCGGGCGCTGGGCTGGCCGGAGAACACCGGCGCGGCCTGGCAGCGCATCCTGTCCTCGGTGCGCTCCTACCGGGACCTGGAGCCGTCGCTGCTGGGCTCGGTGGAGCACCTGATCGACTTCGTCACGGCGCCCGGCGAGCAGTAGCCGGCGTGCGGGGCCTCAGTCGACCAGGTCCCGTACCACCGCGTCCGCCAGGAGCCGCCCGCGCAGGGTGAGCACCGCCCGCCCGTCCTCGTACGGGGCGGGCTCCAGGAGGCCGTCGGCCAGGGCGCGGCGGGCGGCGGCGAGGCCGTCCGGGGCCAGCAGCGAGAGCGGGCAGCCGTCGGCGAGCCGGAGCTCCAGGAGGATGCGCTCGACGCGCCGGTCCTCGGCGGAGAGGACCTCCCGGCCCGCGCCCGGCGAGCGCCCCTCGGCGAGGGCCTGGGCGTACGCGCCGGGGTGCTTCACGTTCCACCAGCGCACTCCGCCGACGTGGCTGTGCGCCCCGGGTCCGGCTCCCCACCAGTCGGCGCCGCGCCAGTACAGCTCGTTGTGCAGGCACCGGCCCTCGGGGGTGCGGGCCCAGTTCGACACCTCGTACCAGGAGTAGCCCGCCGCGGCCATCGCCTCCTCGGCGATCAGGTAGCGGTCGGCGTGGACGTCGTCGTCGGTCATCGGGACCTCGCCGCGCCGGATGCGGCGGGCCAGCTGGGTGCCCTCCTCGACGATCAGGGCGTACGCCGACACATGGTCGGGTCCGGCGCCGATCGCCGCGTCCAGCGAGGCCCGCCAGTCGTCGTCGGACTCGCCGGGGGTGCCGTAGATCAGGTCGAGGTTGATGTGCGCGAAGCCCGCCTGCCGGGCCTCGGCGACGCAGGCCTCGGGGCGGCCCGGGGTGTGCGTGCGGTCCAGGATCTTCAGGACGTGCTGCCGGGCGCTCTGCATGCCGAACGAGATCCGGTTGAAGCCGCCCTCGCGCAGTTCGGCGAGGTAGGCCGGGCCGACCGATTCGGGGTTGGCCTCGGTGGTGATCTCGGCGTCGTCCGCGAGCCCGAACTCCTCGCGGATCGCCGCCAGCATCCGGACCAGGTCGGCCGCGGGAAGCAGGGTCGGGGTGCCGCCGCCGACGAAGACCGTGCGGACCGGGCGCGGGTCGTCGCCGAGGACCTTCCGGGCCTGGCGGACCTCGCCGATCAGATGCGCGGCGTAGTTGTCCCGGGAGGCCAGGACGCCGCCGGAGCCGCGCAGCTCGGTCGCGGTGTAGGTGTTGAAGTCGCAGTAGCCGCAGCGGGTCGCGCAGTACGGCACGTGCAGGTAGAAGCCGAGCGGCCGGTCGGCGGCGCCTTCCAGGGCATGGCGGGGCAGCGCCCCGTCGTCGGGCACGGGTTCACCATCGGGCAGTACGGAAGGCATACCGCCCATTGTCGCTCGCCGCCGGGGCTTTCCCGGCCACGTGCCCGCGCCCCCTCCGGCCGCGCGGGCCTCAGCCGGCCTGGAGCACCAGCAGCGCCAGGTCGTCGTCGGGCGGCCGCTCGGCGAATTCGTGGACCGCCCGCTTGATCCGGTCCGCGATGCCGTCCGCCGAAAGGCCGGCGCACTCGGCCAGTGCCCCGGCCAGGCCGTCCCCGTCGTCGAACATCAGCGTCCCGGAGCGCCGCTCGGTCACCCCGTCGGTGACGCACAGCAGGCTGTCGCCCGGCGCCAGGTCGAAGCTCTGGCTCTCGTACGCCACGTCGTCGAAGATCCCGAGCAGCATCTGGGGATCGGCGGCCGGGCGCACCTCGCCGTCGGGCCGAAGCAGCAGCGGAAGCGGGTGACCGGCGCTGGCCAGGGTGCAGCGCACACCGCCGCCGGGCAGGGGTACAAGCTCGCCGTACAGCAGGGACAGGAAGCGGGACTGGCCGGTGTCCGCGGTCTGCTGGCCCCCGGCGGCGGCCACCATGAGCGCGGCGGCCTCGGCGGCCTCCATCGCGTCGTCGAGCAGGAGCCGGTTGAGCCGGTCCAGGACCTCTCCGACACCGAAGCCCTCCCTGGCCAGCAGCCGCAGCCAGGGCCGGGCGAGGCCGGTGACGACGGCGGCCTCGGGGCCGCTGCCCTGCACGTCGCCGAGGACGAAGCACCAGCGGTCGCCGGGGCAGGGGAAGATGTCGTAGAAATCACCGCCGACCACCCCGTCGTCGCTGGGCTCGTACACCAGCGAGCTGGAGACGCCGGGTATGTCGGCGACCTTGCCGGGCAGCAGGGCCCGCTGGAGGATGCGGCTGATGGTGGCCTGCCGGGTGTACTCGCGGGCGGCACCGACGGCGAGGCCGACCCGGCGTACGAAGTCCTCGATGAGCGCGGTGACCTCGTCGGGGACGCGGGCGAGCCCTTCCCGGCCCAGGAGCACGGCGCCCAGCGTCCGGCCGCCGGAGGTGATCCGGTAGGCGAGGGCGGACACGGCGGGCTCTTCGCCCTCCCCGTCCTTGACGGCTTCCGCCTCCTCGCCGCCGGGCCAGGGCATGGAGACGGGGCCGGTGCCGACCCGTTCGGGCAGCCGGATCGGGTCCTGCTCCAGCAGGGCGCGCAGCGGGCCGGTCTCGGTCTCGTCCCGGTGCCAGACGCTGGCGAGCCGGGGGACGGCCGAGGGGCCGCCGTTCTCCGGCTCCAGCCAGATCGCGCACCAGTCCGCGAGGCGGGGTACCAGTAATTGGCCGGAGAGCGCGGCGACGATGTCCTCGTCGAGCTGTCCGGCCAGCAGGTCCGAGGCCTCGGCCAGGAAGGAGAGCGCTCCCCGGCCCGCCCAGTCGGCGTCGTCGCGCAGCGCGCGCCGGGCGGAGGGGGCGAGCAGCTCGGCCTCGCGCAGCCCGTGCTGGAGGCCGGGGTCGGCGGCCGCTTCCGGGTAGGGGCTCCAGTCGTCCATCGTGAGGCGGGCCCAGACGGTCTTGAGGCCGGTGCGGTAGGTGATGCCCCAGCGTTCGGCGAGGGTGCCGACGAGCTGGAGGCCCCGGCCGTACTCGGCGGGCTCGTCGGGTCCGACGGCGCGGGTGCCCTCCGCCGCGTCGGCCGCGCTCCCGGACTCCGGGCGGTCGCTGCGCACCGCGCGGGCGGGGTGGTGGTCGGAGACCTCCAGCAGCAGCGCCCTGGCCTCGTCGTCGTCGCCCTCCTCCAGCCGGACGACCAGCTCCACCGTGGTCCCGGCGTGCACGACCGCGTTGGTCACCAGCTCGCTGACGACGACCTCCGCGTCCTCCGCCGCGCGCCCGTTGAAGCCCACGGCCGCCGGGAGCCCGAGCCCCGCCCACTCCTCCAGCGCGGCCCGGACGAACCGGCGGGCGGCGGAGGGTGCGAGGAGGTTGCCGGGCAGGGACGTATGGGCGGCCGGCCGCGTGTCCGCACGGCCTGCGGGATATCCGGGACGCTGAACGATGTCCCGCTGCAAGGGAATGGACCCCACGGTGCAGCTCCTGACCTGTCTCGCTCTGTCTGTTCTCGTTGCTGTCTGTCGGTTCTCGTCGGGCGGCGTGGGCGACACCGACAGAGTGACAGATGGACCATGCCCATTAGCAGCGAGTTGCCGAAGTGGGCGGAGAAAATGAGCGGGAAGGAACGGGCGCGGCCGCGAGCCCGTCAGGACTCGCGGCGGGGCCGGGGGGGGGGGGTGGGGGCGCCGGGGGGGGGCGGGCGGCGCCAAGCCC
>NZ_JBHJQP010000268.1:0-7277 GCF_042262625.1 Streptomyces sp. NPDC056347
CTGTCGTGCGCCAGGGCCGGGGCCGGGGCCGCGGGTGATCAGGGAGTCAGGGGCGGGCGGGGGCCCTCGTCGGGGCGCGGGCCCGGCTGCGTGCCGTCGGGCCGGATGACCTCACCCTGCACGATCTTCCCGTCCGGACGGTGAATGCGGGCCTGCTGGAAGGCGTCGGAGAAGCCGCCGGGGCCCGCGTCCCGCATCCGGCGCTCCAGCGACCGCTCCGCGTACCGGGCGAGCCGGGTACGGACCGGCGGCACCAGCAGGGCGAGTCCGGCCACGTCCGAGACGACCCCGGGGATCATCAGCAGGAGCCCGCCGAGCATCAGGAAGCCGTTGCCCCTGCTCTCGGGGGCGGCGGTCCGCGGATCGGCGGCCCCGGGCTGCCCCGGCATCCGCTGGAGCGTCTCGGTGAGGTTGCGGAAGGCCCGGCGGCCGGCCCGTTTCACGACTGCCGCGCCGCACACGATGCCCGCCGCCAGGAGCAGCAGCACGGTGAACCCGCCGGCCGCGTCGGCCACGACGGTGAGCAGCCAGATCTCCAGCACCGCCCAGGCGGCGACGGCGAGCGGGATGTATGTGCGGGCGCGTGAGCGCTTGCGGGCGGTCGGGGGCTGTGTGCCGGTCGTCATGGTCCCCAGTGTGCCCGTACGGGCGTCCGAGTGGCGCGAGGGGGTTGATTCCACCGGGCCGCCGCGGACGGCCGGTCAGAGGGCCTTGCGGCCCAGGACCCGGTTGGCGCGGGAGGTGACGCCCCAGGACGTGACCCGCCAGAGCGCCTCGACCAGGATGTCGCGGCTCATCTTCGAGTCGCCGATCTCCCGGTCGACGAAGGTGATCGGGACCTCGACGACGTGGTACCCGGCCTCGACGGCCCTGCGGGCCAGGTCGACCTGGAAGCAGTAGCCCTGCGAGGCGACCTGGTCGAGCCCGAGGCCGTCCAGGGTCTCGACGCGGAAGGCCCGGAAGCCGCCGGTGACGTCCCGGGTCCGCAGCCCGAGCAGGAGCCGGGAGTACGTGCTGCCGCCGCGGGAGATCATCTCGCGGGACTTGGGCCAGTTGACCACGCGCCCGCCCGGCACCCAGCGGGAGCCGAGGACCAGGTCGGCGCCCTTGAGCGCGGTGAGCAGCCGGGGCAGCTCCTCGGGCTGGTGGGAGCCGTCGGCGTCCATCTCCACGAGCACGCCGTAGCCGTGCTCGGTGCCCCAGCGGAAGCCCGCGAGATAGGCCGCGCCGAGCCCTTCCTTGCCCTTGCGGTGCAGCACGTGGACCTGGCCGTCCCCGGCGGCGATCTCGTCGGCGATCTTGCCGGTGCCGTCCGGGCTGTTGTCGTCGGCGACCAGGATGTCGGCCTCCGGCACGGCGGTACGCACCCGGCTGACGATCGGCTTGATGTTCTCGGCCTCGTTGTAGGTCGGGATGATCACCAGGATCCTGCCGAGCGGCCCGTACCGCCGCTGACCGCCGTCGTTCACTTACTGCCCCTTAAGTCCGTACGCAGGTGCACACCATATCCAGCGGGCGGGAGCCGCTCGGCGACGCGGTCGGGCGGGACCGCTCCCCGGCCGGGACAGAAGGAGTGAAGTGCGGACAGATACCCGGGTACGGGCGGGGACGGGAACTGCGGATGGGGGCCCGGCGCCCTTCGGGCCGACCTGGGGCCCGCTGGCTGCGGGTCGACCTAGAGCCGTTGTCTACTGAACGTCCGGGCCCCATCCGGGTCGCACCGCCGACCGGCTGAAACCTTCCCTCGTCCCGAGGCGCGGGCGCTGAACCTGGCTGACAGTGGTGGTGCGCCGGTGCGGCACACCACCCGTGACCCAGCGGCGTTCGACGACTGCGTGGAGATTCGACCGGTCGGACGTCCTGTGGTGGACCCGGCCGAACCTACCGGCCGGTGGGCGCATTCTGTCAATAGCCGTCTGACCTGCAATATTTACGAAACTTGCCTGGTCAGTAGCGAAGATCCCCAGGTCGCGGCGGAACGGGACCCGTCATCGGTGACGGTACGGAACATCCGCACGTCACTCGTTCGGCCGCTCGTAGACCGTATGTCCGAGAACCACCGTCCGCAGGCAGACCGGGAGCTCCGCGCCGGGGGTGAGATCGGGCAGGCCCGGCGTGCCCGAGCGGGGGTCGGTCGACCAGCGGGCGACCCGGTCGTCCGGGGCCTGGACCAGCAGCTCGGAGGTGCGCCAGACCGCGTAGTCGGCCGGGGCTCCGGGCACCAGGAGGCCCGCGTCGTCCCGGCCCACGGCCCGCCAGCCGCCCCTGGTGTGGGCGGTGAAACCGGCCCGCACGGAGATCCGGTGCTCGGGCGTGCGGTGGAACGCGGCGGCCCGTACGGTGCCCCACGGGTCGAACGGGGTGACCGGGCTGTCGGAGCCGAAGGCCAGCGGCACACCTGCCCGCAGGAGCGCCGCGTACGGGTTGAGGGTCCTGGCCCGCTCGGCGCCGAGCCGCTGCGCGTACATGCCGTCCTCGCCGCCCCAGGCCGCGTCGAAGGCAGGCTGCACGGAGGCGGTCAGGCCCAGTTCCGCGAACGCGGCGACGGTCTCGGGGGTCAGCATCTCGGCGTGCTCGACCCGGTGGCGGGCACCGCGGATCCGGGCCAGGCCGAGCGTCTCGGCGGCGGCCCGGACCCCGTCGACGACGGCGGAGATCGCGGCGTCCCCGATGGCGTGGAAGCCGGCCTGGAGTCCCGCCTCGGTGCACGCGGTGACGTGGGCGGCGATCTGCGCGGCGTCCAGATGGGCGGTGCCGGTGTGCCCGGCCGGGCCGTCGGCGTACGGCTCGTGCAGGCAGGCGGTGTGCGAGCCGAGCGAACCGTCCACGAAGAGGTCCCCGGCGGCACCGATCGCGCCGAGCTCCCGGATGCGGCGGGCGTCCTTCTCGTCGGCGACCCGCTCGGCCCAGTAGCCGTGCACCCGCGGGCCGCGCTCCTGGGCGGCGAGCTTCAGCAGCCCCGCGAAGTCCTCCTCGTCGGAGATGTCGGGGCCGCCGCACTCGTGGAGGGTGCCGATGCCGAGCGAGGCGGCACGGCGCAGGGCGGCGCGCTGGGCGTCGGCGCGCTGGGCCGGGGAGACGGCGCCGTGGGCCGCGGCGCGGACCGCGTGGTGGGCCGCCCCGGTCAGCGGGGCGTCGGGGTGGTAGCCGGTCAGCCCGGTGACGCCGGGGACGAGATCGAGCAGAGCGGTGGTCGCCACCGCGGAGTGCACGTCGATCCGGGGCAGGTAGACCGGCCGGCCGGCGGCCGCCGCGTCGAGCTCGGCGCGCGACGGGGGGCGCTGTTCCGGCCAGCGGGCGGCGTCCCAGCCGTGGCCGAGAACCACCCGGTCCTCGGGGTGCGCGGCCACATGGGCGCGCAGCAGGGCGAGCGCCTCGTCCAGGCTCCGGGCGCCGGACAGGTCGAGGCCGGTGAGGGCCAGCCCGCTCGACGTGGTGTGGACGTGGGCGTCGGTGAACGCGGGGGTGACCAGCGCTCCGTCGAGGTCGACGACCTCGTCGACACCGCTCGCGAAGGCGTCTGCGGCCCCTTCCGAGCCCACCCAGGCGACATGGCCGCGTTCGACCACCATGGCGGTGGCGAAGGGGTCGGCGGGGCTGTGGACGTCTCCACCGCGCAGCAGCACGGTGCGGTGGTCGCTCTGGGGGGCGGTGCTCTCGGTCATGGGACCAGTCTCCCGCCTGTCCGGACCCGCTCGGTCCGCGCCCCCCTCAGATCCGCGGCGGCCGAGCCTCGTACGGGGTGGACAGGACGACCGTGGTGCGGGTGGAGACACCGGCCAGGGAGCGGATCCGGGTGAGCAGATGCTCCAGCTCCAGCGGGGCGGCGACCCGCACCTTGAGGATGTAGTTCTCGTCGCCCGCGACGCTGTGGCACGCCTCCAGCTCCGGGACCTCGGCGAGCCGCTCGGCGATGTCGTCCGGCGCGCTCGGGTCGAAGGGTTTCACCGAGATGAACGCGGTGAGCGGCAGGCCCACGGCCTCCGGGTCGACGACCGCGGCGTAGCCCCGGATCACCCCGCGCTGCTCCAGCCTGCGGACGCGCTGATGAACCGCCGATGTGGACAGGCCCGTGGCCTTGCCCAGGTCGGTGTAGCTCATCCGCCCGTCCTTGACGAGCAACTCCACGATCTGTCGGTCCAGCTCCTCCATACGGATCAACCTATTGCCCCGGGTGCCTCCAGGCACAGCGCCGGACACTCCGAAGAGGCGGCGCACAGGGTTCATGTGACGAACACCACAGGTTTACGGGTGGGTAGGCGACCCGCTCGCGGTTACGGGCGATGCGCGACGGGAAGTGGTTGCTGTGGCCGAGGCCAAGTCGCCTGGTCGGCCCACCTGAGGGGGGAATTTCCCATGCAGAGCCTGAAGCTCACCGGACGCACCGAACCGGAACCCGTCGAGGAGACCGCTCCCGGCGAGGACGCCGCTTTCGACGCGTACGACACCTTCGAGATGTACCGGGTCATCTGCCCGGACTGCGCGCAGCCGATCGCGTTGCTCGCGGGCGAGGAGGTGCTTCCGGAGCACGCGCTGTGCCCGACGCCGTGGAATCCGTTCGTGCTGACCGTCTGCTCCGGCACGGGCCGCCCGGCCGCGCAGGCACGGGCCGCGGACGACTCCCTCGATGCCCAGGAGCAGGAGACGGGCCTGCTGCTGACGCTCCCCCAGGGGCTCGACTGGAGGATGCAGCCGTTCTCGCACGCCGGGGGCCCCGGCTCCCGTCCGCTGCGGGTGCCGCAGATGCGGCGCGACGCCGCCTGACGGCCGCCGCGCACCGCCCTCGGTCTCCGCGCGCCACGACGGCCCGGCCGACGTGGTGCCCGAGGTGCGTGCCCCGCGCCTCCGGGAGAAAGGGCGGGCGGGCTCTCGATTCCGCCGACGGGTGACCGGGGCCCGACCCGCACCGCTGCCCGGGCACGGCCCCGCCGCGCTCATCGGCCGGTACCGGCCGCCGCCCTTCCGCCTCCGCCGCTCCCGCGGCCGGGGCATCGGTTCCGCGGCCCGGTTCACGGCCGGTCCACCGGCCTGCTCCGCGATCCGCCGATTCCCCCGCCCTTCGGGCGCCGCCGCATCGCCGGGAGAGCACGGACCGTGCCGGGCCGCCACGACCAGGGATGCGGCCGGATCGTGGCGACGCCCGTGCGGCCGGACCGGCCGCCGGGGGTCAGCGGGTCTCGGGACCCGCGAGGTGGCGCGCGATGACCATCCGCTGGATCTGGTTGGTGCCCTCGACGATCTGCAGCACCTTGGCCTCGCGCATCAGCCGCTCGACGGGGAAGTCGAGGGTGTAGCCGTAACCGCCGAGCACCTGGACGGCGTCGACGGTGACCCGCATGGCGGTGTCGGTACAGAACAGCTTGGCCATGGCCGCCTGGCGCGAGAACGGCTTGCCCGCGTCGCGGAGCCGGGCCGCCTCCAGGTAGAGCGCCCGGCCGGCCTCGATCTGGGTGGCCATGTCGGCGAGCATGAAACGCAGCCCCTGGAAGTCCGCGATGGGGCGTCCGAACTGCTGACGCCCGGCGGCGTAGTCGATGGCCTCGCTCAGGGCCGCCTGGGCGACACCGATCGCGCAGGCGGCGATGCCCAGCCGCCCGGAGTCGAGCGCGGAGAGGGCGATCGCGAAGCCCTGGCCCTCCTCGCCGACCCGGCGCGCGTCGGGAATCCGGACGCCGTCGAAGTTCAGCTGGGCGGTGGGCGAGCCCTTCATGCCCATCTTCTTCTCGGGGGCGGCGGCGTTCAGCCCCTCGGCGTCGCCGGGGACCAGGAACGCGGTGATCCCGCGGGCGCCCTCGACGCCGGTGCGGGCCAGCACGGTGTAGAAGTCGGCGACGCCGCCGTGGGTGATCCACGCCTTCGTGCCGGTGATGACCCAGTCGTCGCCGTCCCGTACGGCCTTGGTGCGCAGCGAGGCGGCGTCGGAGCCCGCGGCGGGCTCGGAGAGGCAGTAGGCGCCCAGCAGGCCGCCTCCCAGCATCGCCGGAAGGTGTTCGGCCCGCTGCTCGTCGGTGCCGTACCCGGCGACCGCGTGGCAGGCCAGGGAGTGGACGCTGACACCGAGGCCGACGGTGAGCCTGGCGGCCGCGAGCTCTTCGAGGACCTGCAGGTAGACCTCGTACGGCTGGTCGCCGCCGCCGTGGGCGGAGTCGTAGGGCAGGCCCAGCAGCCCGGAATCGGAGAGCAGCGAGAAGATCTCGCGCGGGAACAGCCCCGCTTCCTCCTCCTCGGCGGCCTTGGGTGCTATCTCCCGCTGGGCGATGTCGCGGACGAGCGCGAGCAGTTCCCTGGACTCCTCGGTGGGCAGACGACGTTCCACCATGTGTGAAGCACGGTCGGTCATGACGGCGCTCTCCTCCCTGTCGGGCGTTGCGGCGGTCGCGCGCTAGGGGTGTGGGCGGCGCCGCCGGGGGCTCCGGGCTCGCCCGGAAAAGCACTGCGGTCCAGCCGCGCCATCGGTCCCCCGGATTACGAGAGCCGCTGGCCAGCGGCTGTGGCGGCTTGAGTATGCCCGATCGGACGATATCCGTCACGGGGTCCTCGGGCGACTCGGCCGCGGGCGGAGGGATCACGTGGACTTGGTCCACACCATTGACCCAACTGGTCTAGTCCATCTACGGTTCCCCACGGATCGACATCTGCGCGTTCATGCCAAGTTCGCACGATGGCCGACTCCCAGTCCCCACAAGCGAGTTCCCTCCCCCACGAGGAGACAAGATGTTCGGACCGAACCGCCCCCGCGCCCGTTTCCGGGCGCTCGCCGCAGCTGCCTGTACCGCCGCCCTCGGCGCCGCCCTGCTGGGCGTCGCGGGCACCGCACCGGCCGGCGCCACCCCCACCGCCACGCGGGCAGCTGCGCCCGCCACCACCGACGCGACCCCCACCGCAGCCGGCGGCAAAGTGGTCGGATACTTCACCAACTGGGGCGTCTACGGACGCAATTACCACGTGAGGAACATCGAGACCTCCGGCTCGGCCGACAAACTCACCCACATCAACTACGCGTTCGGCAACGTCACCGGCGGCAAGTGCGCCATCGGCGACTCGTACGCCGACTACGAGAAGGCGTACACGGCCGACCAGTCCGTCGACGGCGTCGCCGACACCTGGGACCAGGATCTGCGCGGCAATTTCAACCAGTTGCGCAAGCTGAAGAAGCTGCACCCGAACCTGAAGGTCATCTTCTCGTTCGGCGGCTGGACGTGGTCCGGCGGCTTCGGTGAGGCCGCGAAGAACCCGGCCGCGTTCGCCGAGTCCTGCTACAACCTGGTGGAGGACCC